>JBKBQK010000001.1:0-31827 GCA_046292705.1 Candidatus Nitrosotenuis sp.
CTTGTATGCATGATAAACCTCCCCTGTCGCGCCACCATTAGTTCGCATCACTGCTACAATGAGTAATTTCTCATGAAGTGGGTAGGCATTTAGTGATGTAATCTCTTTGTCCTCTTCCATTTTTTGTGCGGCTCGTCTTATGTGGTCTTCAGTTACCGTTGTTGCTTGCTCTCTTTCTGCCAGCTCTCCTGCTACCCGCAGAAGGTCGATTGCCCTTCTTGCGTCACCATGTTCTTGCCCAGCCATTGCAGCGCAGAGGTTAAGCGCAGAAGAATCTACTGTGTTGGTCACAAAGGCTTCTTTGATTCTGTCTGAGAGTATCTCTTTTATTTGGTCGACAGAGTAGTTTGTAAAAACAATTTCTTCCTCACTCAGACTGCTAATAACTCTGGGGTCTAGTTTTTCTTTAAAGTTGAGTTGGTTTGAGATCCCAATTAGTGTCAAGGATCCTCCAGTCTTTAGTCTCTCGTTTGCCCTAGTAAGATTGTAAAGTATGTCCTTTCCTGTTTTGGAGGCGAGTTCTGCCAAATAGTCTATTTCGTCAATTACAAAGATGGCGTTTATGGAGTTCTCTTTTATGGTTTCTATGATCTTTGTGAATACTATACTTATGGAAAGACCAGTGGTCGGAAGTTCTAGGCCTAGTTTTGAGCCCAAGTTCACCAACAAACCATAAATGGTTGTTTCATCTTTGGCGTTGGCATAGAATAATCTGATGGGAAAATCGCTGTCTTTGACCCGTTTTTCGATTTTTGAGAGTACTCTTGAGACGACAAGTGTTTTTCCAGTTCCAGGTTTGCCGTAAACTAGAAGGTTTGATGGTCTGGCTTTTTTTAGTATTGGTAAAAGAGCTTGGGTAATCTTAGCAAGCTCTTGATCCCTGTGTAGGATTGTCTCTGGTTCGAATTTTGTTTGTAGAACCTGTCTGTTTTTGAATAAAGTGGTTCCTTTAATTGCATTTTCTAATAATTTGTCGACTGGGTCATCTTGAGTCATGGTGCCACCTTATTTGTAAAAGCCAAAGATAACATCATCGAACATATCATAATTTGACCTTTTGCTAGCAAGTGTAAAACCACCGGCAAAACTCCATTTGAATTTGCCTTTCTTTTTTGCCAAGCTTGGGTTTTTTCTTTCGGTTTTGATCTTTCTTAATATCTCAATTGCGACAATCTTTCCATCTTTAATGGCGATTGCGTCAGGTGACTTGCCTTGTAGGTCGACTACGCGCCAACCTTGTAACTCTAATTCTTTGGTTTTTTCTTTCAAAGCAGTTATGTGTTTTTCCTTACTAGCCTTTTGCATTATTTATGATCACACACCCCTCATTATAAAATAGAGAGACACCATAGTTTCCAATCATTCTATAAGTTAATCATAATAGTAAACCTATCATCCATACTCATTTTGAAAAAATTTGAAAAGAAAAAGAGTGGAAGAAAAGGTGCGTCTCTAGGTACGGATGCTGGGTGGGTATAAACTGTTCACAATCAGTTAATGTGGTGTTAAGGTGAGTGGAAAAGGAGTAAATTTTGACCCCTTCATTTCCAGTCTAGGCGTGAAGATAGTCATTAACAATGTTAATAGGGTGATTTTGACCCCTTTATTTCCACTCCAGGCATGAAATCAACTAGATTTGGAATGGGAAGATGGAATGAATTGTTAACATAACAAAATCGCACAAGCGTGGGTTACGCAGTCAACGTTAACAACTCTCTTAGTTAACAATTCTCAGCGGATCTGTTCAATTGTTAACCTGTTATCACGATCGATCACAATGACCAGAAAAAGGATACGAATAGACCTTGAGGACTCCGACGGCGCAAAATACAACTTTAACATAGAAGGAAATATCACCAGAGACAAAATCCTAAAGATATTCGAATTGATGAACCTCATGAATATAGAGGATCAAGAAGATGCCCCACAACTGGATTCGGTAGGGGCAAAAATATGGCATGTTGTAGACAAACACTTCCCAATGGGTAGTTTTACCTCAAATGAGCTCCTGGAAAAGTACGAGGATGAGTTTAACGAACCCATTAAACTGAGTGTAATTTCGACTTATTTGGCACGCTTTAACACCAAAGGAAGGATAAACCGCCTCCGTAACGGCAGAGAGTGGGTATACCAACTGGCCAAAATCCCCCAGAGGACGAATTAAGAGATTGTCGCCCTCTTTAGGACCAAAGAGTCTCCCTGCAGGCTTATCTTTACATAATCACCTTTCTGAATGCCTAGATATTGCCTGAATTGCTTTGGTATAGATATCGTGCCCACAGCTGTGATCTTTACCAACTCCTCATTATCAAATAACATATATTAAATTAATATTTCAAGATATTTAGGTTTTCTTAATACATTAAAATTATACAAAAATTAGCAGAAATGACCAAAAAATTACTCATAACGATAAAACAATCGAAAATCATGCGGTAATGGTCTTTTCGAGGCCTCCCACCATGGACTTGCCTTTTTCGGTAATCCTATAGGTGAAGGGCTTTGTCTTGGTGTTCCTTTCCACCAAACCCTCATCGAAAAGTCTCTTCATAAGTCTTGAAGTGTGCTCCCTACTTCGCCCTATTGTGACCTGGATGTCACGTGATGTCATCTCACGCGTCGTGATTAATCCCAATACATGTTCTGCCACACCATTGAAGTCCATATTCGGCATTCTTTGCCTCGGGGCGGGCTTTGCAGGCTCTTTTTTGATCTCGGCACTCTCCTTTTTGGGCTCAATTTCGACCTTTTTCTCCAAAATGGGCTCTGACACGTCTACAATCTCACTCGGAATCTCTCTTTCCTCTAAACCTAGTGCATCGAGGCGTATTTTCATGTCTATTAACTGTCTTTCATAATACTCCAGGCGTGACAGGTAGGCAGGATCTGTGGCTTTATGGCTCGAAAAGGCCTTGATTTTATTGTAAATAACCATGCCAAAGACGCCCACAACAAAGGCAATTATCACACTTGCAATCACCTGTGGGTCAGGGATCTCTATTATCATCACTTTGAAAGCAAAAACGATGTGATTTATTGTGATAGGCCAACATAATTTCACATTTTACATCATTGATAATATCATCCATAATCACACCATTAGAAACTCGAGTATTTGATGATCGTGATGTATCACATTCCGGATGCTTGACGCACCAATTTATCAATAACATTTAGCACTTGTTCTTCCCTTTCTGGGAAAACATCACTATCTTTTATCACAGAAACCTGCTCAGCAAGCCTAGATATCACATCAATGTCATCGGGAAGCAGAATGCCAAGGCTGCGAAGCAGGACTATGGTATAGTAGAAGCTCATCAACTTATCACGAGACTGTACCACCTGCCTGAAATAAGCGCCTTTTGAGATCCCAAAATTGAATTCGGAGAGATTTTTCCGATTTAGAATAATTTGAATTTGCCTTTCAGTAAATAATGATTTTTTTATAATCTGCCTCATAATATTATTAAAATTAGAATCCGTGAACTCCACCATAGCTATACAAATTTGTATACCACATCCCAATTAAACTTTAAAATAGTCCATGTAAACCACACTCATGGCAAAAGTAGAACAATACCTTACCACGAGACGAAAAAAATCACCACTACTCTTTGTCCTAATTGATTCTGAAGTCTCAAAGCTGGTAGAATCTACCAAACTTGCAAAAAATGTAGAAAAGTTAGGCGCTGCGGCCATACTTGTGGGTGGTTCTTCAGCAACCGATCAGTTAGAGATGACCCAAGTTGTAAAAAATCTAAAAAAATCTGTAAAAATTCCAATAATTCTATTTCCAGGAAATGTGACAGGCGTCGTACCCAATGCAGACGCTATTTTATTTAGCTCGTTACTGAATTCGGAAAACCCATACTACATAACTCAGGCACAGGCATTGGGCGCACCAAACGTCCTCAAATTCGGTCTAGAGCCCCTACCTACCGCATACATAATAATCGGTGAAGGAACAACAGCTTGGTTTGTGGGCTCTGCAAGAGGCATCCCATTTGAGAAAACCAGAATCGCCGCTGCTTATGCCCTAGCAGCACAGTTCCTCGGAATGAGGTTTGTCTATCTTGAAGCTGGCTCTGGCGCAAAACAAAGTGTCCACCCTAAAATGGTTCAGGCAGTCAGAAGGGCTTACAAAGGCTTTCTGATCGTAGGAGGCGGCATTCGGGATTCCAGCACCGCCAAGGAACTTGTAAAAGCTGGAGCAGACGCCCTAGTCATCGGAACCATGTTTGAGCAAGAAAAAGACAGTCTAAAAAAACTAGCCGAAATAGCAAATAGCATCAAGAGTTTAAGGAAATAACATGTCGGAAAATACGGCAATCTCCCGCATCAAAGGGGTGGCAATGCCTGATTATTATCTGAATTATTACTCCCAGCTCTCCGAGCAGACCTATCGGATTTTTGAGAAGGCAGCAGAGGCCAAGTCGACACTCGTCGATTCCTCTGGGATAATTGAGCCGAAAATCGCATTTGACCTTGCGGATCGCGTTGCAAAAATGCATGATATTGATATTGCAGAACCACTCAGGCAACTACTCAAAGTCAAGGGAAAAGAGCTAGCAGCACTTGAACTCTCAAAAGACATAGCTCTTGGGAAATACCACCCACCTGAGACTCCACTTGAGGAAAAACTAGACAACGCAGTGAGAGTTGGGTTGGCAATAGTCACCGAAGGCGTTACTATTGCACCACTACAAGGAATCTCCAGCGTGACAATAAAGAAAAACAAGGACGGCTCAGATTACCTCTCGCTGTCAATCGCGGGCCCAATGCGCTCGGCCGGAGGAACGGAATCTGCAGTAACCATGCTCATTGCAGATCATGTCAGAAAGGTAGCCGGACTCTCAAAATACCAAGCAAATTCCTTTGATGATGAAACAGGCAGGTTTGTTGAAGAATTACGTGTCTATGAAAGAGACATTGGGAATTTTCAGTATCATGTCCAAGACGAAGACATTGTGACCGTAATCTCGAATCTACCAGTAGAGCTAGACGGAGTCGATACAGATCCAATCGAGGTCGTGAACCACAAAAACATGGCCAGGATCAAAACCGATCGCGTTCGTGGTGGTGCCCTACGAGTACTAAACGACGGCCTAATAGGACGCGCAAAAAAACTGCTCAAAAGAATCGAGCTGTACCAACTCGACGGATGGGAATGGCTGAACCAGCTAAAGGGAGGCATTCAAAAAGGTGATGAGGGGGACTCGGCCGCAAAAAGACTCAAAGAGGTCATTGCGGGGAGATCGGTTCTATCAACACCAAATCGACTCGGTGGTTTTAGGCTCAGGTATGGAAGAGCGTGCAACACCGGCTTTGCGGCAGTTGGAATCCATCCGGTTGTAGGCGAGATACTTAATCACACAATTGTTGTGGGCACCCAAATAAAACTCGATGTTCCAGCAAAAGGAGCAACGGTTGCCTTTGTCGACTCTATTGAGACTCCAATAGTGCGGCTCAAAAATGGTGACGTCGTCAAAATCCACAATGTAGAGCACGGCATCAGAATCAAAGACGACATTGAAAAAATACTCTACCTTGGCGATATACTGATCTCATTTGGTGATTTTCTGGAGAACAACGCACAACTGATTCCATCAGGGTATGTAGAGGAGTTCTGGAACGAAGAGCTAGCACAAAAAGCCAAAAAATACCCAGAACTGGAAGAGTTTGCCAATAAGATACCAACTCTTGATGAGGCACTTGAGCTCTCATTGAATTTCCAAATCCCACTGTACCCAAAATATCTATTTTATTGGGAACAGATAACAATCCAAGAACTAGACCAGCTCCTTCACCCAATTACAATCGAGCAGTCCACGATCAAATATCATAAAACAGTCAAACCCATTTTAGAAAAACTTGGGGTCCCACACCAAGTCTTAGGTGAAGAATTGATTCTGGGCTCAGAAGAATCCCAGATCTTCTATCAGTTATTGTTTTCAAACTCAATAAAACTGGATGAATCTGTCCCGCAAACCATTACAAAATCAACAGGTATTATCATTCGGCCTAAATTCTCCACCTCAATTGGAGCGAGGATAGGAAGGCCAGAAAAAGCAGCCCCGCGACTTATGAAACCTCCAGTCCACACATTGTTTCCAGTAGGCGACAAGGGAGGCAGCATGCGCGATCTGCTTAAAGCGAGCTCAACTTCAGATTTTTATTGCAATATCTACAACAGGGCCTGCAAAAACTGCAACGAACCCTCAGTTAGCATCAAGTGCCAAAAATGCGGCAACAAAACTGTAACCGAATACATCTGTCCGCTCTGCAGATCCGCACTTGATTCCAACTTTTGCCAAAAATGCAAAAAAAAGGCACCGACTCATTCATTCAAACCATTCCCCCTCAAAGACAGAATAATATCTGCACAACAACGCACAGGAATCAGAGTTCAAGAACCATTCAAAGGTGTAATGGAGCTCATCAACCAAGACAGAATTGCAGAACCGCTGGAAAAAGGCCTCATCAGACAACACTATGATCTTACAGTCTTCAAGGATGGCACGGTACGATTTGACGCAACAAACTCCCCACTAACTCATTTCAAGCCGGCCTGGATTGGCACACCAATTGAAAAGCTCTACGAGCTTGGCTATACACATGATATGGATGGAAGACCCCTGACTAACCAAGACCAGATTCTTGAAATCAAGATGCAGGATGTAATAATCCCTCATGAAAGTGCCAAATACTTGGTGCAGGTCTGCAAGTACATCGATGCCGAACTCGAAAAGTTCTACGGCAGGACACCTTTTTACAATGTCAAAAACACCGACGAGCTCATAGGACACCTAATCATCGGCCTTGCCCCACACACGTCTGTCGGAATTGTGGGAAGAATCATTGGTTACACAGACACCCATGTTTGTTTTGCAACCCCAAACTGGCATTCAGCGAAACGACGAGACGCCGACGGCGATGCAGACTCGATAATGTTACTCATGGATGCATTACTGAATTTTTCAAGGCAGTTCCTCTCAGACAAAATTGGGGGCCTCATGGATGCACCACTTTTGATCCAACCAATAGTCCTACCACACGAATCGCAACCCCAAGCTCACAACTTTGAAGTGACAAAGAAGCTACCACTCGAATTCTTTGAAAATACACTACAGAGAAAAAAGGCCTCCGAAGTATCATGCGTTGAGATCATAAAATCACGACTTGAGACAGAGTCACAGTTTTACGGATATTACTTTACACATCCCACCACCACACTCACTACGTCAAGGTCGCGTAGTGCATACTCGACTCTTGGCTCAATGCTAGACAAGTTCGACATGCAGATAAAAAATGCCGAACTGATAAACGCAGTAGACGCAAACGAGATCGTCACGAACGTCATTACCACACATCTGGTACCGGACATAATCGGAAATTTGCGCGCATACGGCAGGCAGAAATTCAGGTGCACATCATGCGGCAGAAAATACAGACGAACACCGCTACTCCAGCACTGCATCTGCGGCAATGGATTGATACAGACAATCACGCGCCCATCAATTGAAAAATACCTACGACTTGCCAAAAGGCTGGTTGAAAAATACGAAGTTGGGCCATACATCAAAGGACGAATAGCCACACTCGCAGACGAAATAGATCTAGTATTTGGCAAAAGAAAGGGCGACCAGCTGCTTCTGACAGACTATAACTAGCGGAGCTTTACATACTCGTAAGCGCCAAGCTTGTTGTCAAAACAGTAACGTACCTTCTGGTAACCTTTTCTGAACGACTTGACTTTGGCCGCAAGTTTTTTTGGATCCTTTTTATCAATGACTACTTTTTTTATGTAGTCTGCAATTTCTCTCATCTCGGATTCTTTCATGCCGAGTCTTGTTATCTCAGAGACCCCAAGCCTTATGCCGCCCGGATGAAAATAGTTTCGTCCAGCCTTGATATCTCCTGGGATTAGCTGCCTGTTGACAATTATGTTTGCCTTTTCAAGGTCAGCCTCGACTTTGCCACCATCGGAATAATCCAACACATTGACTGCTATCTGGTGCGATTGGGTGAAACCACGTTTTTCACCAAGTACTTTGAAACCTTTCTCGCTTAGTGCAACTGCAAGCGCTTTTGCATTTTTGATCACCTGCCTTGCATAATCTTTGCCAAACTCTAGGGCTTCAGCAAATGTGATTGCCTTTGCCGCCATGTGGTGGATGTGATGACTCGAAGTAAGGCCTGGGAAAGTTGCCTTCTTTATTGCCTCACCGTATTTTTCATACGCCAGCACAAGGCCGCCTTGGGGACCAAACAATGTCTTATGTGTACTCATAGTCATAGTGTCTGCTCCCTCTCTTAATGGGTCTTGGAACTGGCCACCCGCAATGAGTCCTGCAACATGAGCAGCATCATAGTTGATGTGAATGTTGTGGCTTTTCAGAAAATCTGATAACTCCTTTACTGGATGCGGGAATAAAAACAGCGAGCCACCAAACATTGCCATCTTGGGAAGTCGGTTTGCTTTTTTGAGTTCATCTATTTTTTGTCTTGTCTTGTCCACATCTATTGTCATCTCATCTGCATCAAACGGATAAAACTCGACGTCGAGTCCATGCACAAGGCCTGCTGTACCAGAGTGCTCCTTTTTACCATGAGATATGTGGCCACCAGCAGGGATGGACGGGGCAATCATGACGTCACCTGGATTTGTAAAAGCTGAATATACTGCCAAATTTGCCACTACGCCTGAAATAGGCCTCACATCGGCAAACTCGGCCTTGTAGAGTTTTTTTGCCAACTCCATACATTGGATCTCTACTTTATCAATATAGATACAACCCGCATAAACACGCTCGCCAGGCCAGCCTTCTGCATACCTATTACCAAAATCTGAAAGCAATGCCTCGCGAACAGCGGGGCTTGGGATATTTTCACTTGCAATTAGAGGAATGGAGTTTTCAAACCACTCGTTGTGCTTGACCAGATCTGCTAGGATTTTTTTGTACGAATTTTTGTATGCAGATTTAGCCATATTTTCCCAGTTTTTCATCCCAATTTAAAATAATATTACAAAAATGCTCGCATTTTACTTGCCGTGGTACGACGCCCTAAAAATTTGCAAAGTATAAAAAGGGAAAAGAAAAATTTCCTTCGTTATGAGTATCCAAGGATCAAAAGGCACATTACCTGTAGTTTTGCTCAAAGAAGGCGCAACAGAAAGCAAGGGCCGAGAAGCGCAGAAAAACAACATTGCGGCGGCCAAAATAATTGCTGAAATAGTGCACACCAGCCTCGGTCCACGCGGCATGGACAAAATGCTAGTTGACACATTAGGCGACGTCACTATCACAAACGACGGAGCAACAATTCTCAAAGAAATAGATGTCCAGCACCCAGCAGCAAAGATGCTAGTTGAGATCTCAAAAACCACAGACACTGAGGTCGGAGATGGTACCACATCTGCAGTTGTTCTGGCAGGATCTCTTTTGGAAAACGCCGAGTCTCTTTTGAACCAAGATGTGCACCCAACAATAATTGTAGACGGCTACAGAAAGGCTTCAAAGAAAGCATTACACTATCTAAAAGAAATCGCAGAGGAGGTTTCTGCAAACGACAAATCAATTCTGCTAAAAATTGCAAAAACATCCATGCAGACAAAGTTGGTGAGAAAAGAATCAGAACACATGGCCGAACTTATTGTAAAAGCAGTAATTGCAGTAGCAGACAAAGATGCAGCCAAGTTTACAGTAGACCAAGATGACATCAAAGTAGAAAAGAAGGCAGGAGGCTCGATGAAAGACTCGATTCTTATTGAGGGCATCGTCTTGGACAAAGAGGTGGTTCACAGTGGAATGCCAAAGAAGATCTCCGAAGCAAAAATTGCTCTGATTAACACTGCGCTTGAAATTGACAAGACCGAGTTTGATGCAAAAATCAACATCTCAAACCCACAACAGATGAAGACTTTTCTTGACGAAGAAAACAGAATGTTAAAGAACATGGTGGACAAAGTCGTTGCCTCTGGTGCAAACGTGCTTTTATGTCAAAAAGGGATCGACGACATGGCACAGCATTATCTAGCTAAAGCGGGAATTCTCTCAGTAAGACGAGTAAAGGAAAGCGATATGGCAAAACTTGCGAAAGCAACAGGAGCAAGAATTGTCACAAACTTAGACGATCTCTTTGAAAAAGATCTTGGCTCTGCACAGCTAGTCGAAGAAAGAAAGATCGAAGAAGACAGATGGGTCTTCATCGAGGGCTGCAAGAATCCAAAATCTGTGACCCTTCTTCTTAGAGGTGGCTCGCAACGAGTAGTCGACGAAGTAGAAAGATCAGTTCACGATGCAATCATGGTTGTAAAAGATGTCATGGAAAATCCATCAATCGTTGCAGGTGGCGGTGCACCGGAAACATATGCTGCCACCAAGCTTCGTAGCTGGGCAAAATCACTCGAAGGCCGCGAGCAGCTAGCAGCAGAAAAATTTGCTGACGCACTTGAATCCATACCACTTACACTTTCAGAAAACGCAGGAATGGATCCAATTGACACATTGACCAATCTCCGCTCAAAGCAGCAAAAGGGAGAAAAATGGACAGGCATTGATGTCATGAAAGGCAAGGTAGGTAACATGAAAACAAGTGACATTATAGAACCACTAGCAGTCAAAAACCAGATCGTCTCTGCTGCAACGGAAGCGGCATGCATGATCTTGCGCATCGATGATGTCATCGCAATTGCTAAATCCGCAGCACCACCAGGAGGCCCAGAAGGCGGAATGCCCGGCATGGGCGGAATGGGAGGTATGGGCGGAATGCCCGGCATGGGCGGAATGGGCGATATGGGCATGGGCGAGATGTAGCTGGCAGCATCAAACGTTTATTTGCTAACAATTTTTACAAAAATTATTGAGTGGGACAACTAAGATCCTCAACGGAGTCAAGTACGGCTACCTGATAGCATTTTTTGCGCTCTTATCTGGTATATTTTACCCATTCATACAGGGAGGCACGCTTGACTATACAATCATCGGAATCATAATCCTCTTTGTAGGGCTTGCAGGCGCCATTCTGGTTTACAAAGCATCCACATCAGACAAAAAGAGGGGCATATACCTAGGAATCGGATTTGCTCTGATTGCAGTTTCGCTTTTCTACATACTACAGCTTACAGGCAGACCACTAACTTAGACATCAAAATACAAGTAAAACTCATGCGGGTGAGGCCTAATTGAGATCTCACGGTGATCCTTTCTTCCAAGCTCAATCAACTTGTCAATTACATCGTTAGAGAAGATCGGGTTGAGGAACTTGCGGTCACTTTCAAGCTCATCTAATGCTTCACCAAGATTGGCAGGAACCGTCTTGATTCCACGTTTTACACGTTCCTCTTTTGTCATTTTGTAAATGTCTTCAAATACAGGATCACCTGGGTCTATCTTCTTTTTTACTCCGTCAAGGCCGGCTGCAAGAACTGCCGAAAACACCAAGTAAGGATTCGACGACGGATCAGGTGCTCTGTATTCGAATCTCTTCAAGTAAGAATATTTTTCACCCCTAAAATGTTCTGGGATTCTTATTGCAGCGGATCTGTTGCTTGGACTCCATGCAATATAGACAGGTGCTTCATAACCTGGAACCAACCTGTGATACGAGTTGGTAGTCGGGTTGGTGATTGCACACAAAGCCCTTGCGTGGTTCATAATGCCTCCACAAAAATAACGAGCCGTTTGACTTATCTCGTCTTTATCATCCTTATCAAAGAAGGCGTTTTTGCCGTTCTTCCACAAACTAACGTTTGTATGCATGCCGGAGCCGGCATCCATTGAAATTGGTTTTGGCATCATGGTCGCGACCTTGCCAAACTTTTGAGCTATGTTTCTTGCCACGTATTTGTAAGTCTGAGCGCCGTCTGCCGCGTTTGTTAGGTAATCATATTTGATGTCTATCTCACACTGCCCAGCTGTTGCGACTTCGTGGTGGTGGTTGTCGCACAAAATCCCAAAATACTCGTTTAGTACATCGACGCACTCATTCCTAAATTCGGTTAGCGTGTCAGAAGGCGTGCTTGGATAGTATCCTTCTTGTAGGCCCATCGGATATCCGGTTCCTTCTTGGTTCCATGGTGCTTCCTTGGAGTCTATAGAATATGATTGGCCTTTGTATGGGGTGAGGACATCCCACTGCACTTTGTCAAATACAAAAAACTCTACTTCGGGACCCCAGTAGCTGAAATCAAATCCCTGCGTCTTTAAATATTCTTCTGCCTTTTGCGCTATGCCTCTTGGGTCTCGCTCAAGACGTCCCCTACCGCGGCCCCAGTATATGTCACAAATTAGTCTGGCAGTCTTTTTCTCAGCCATCCATGGTATGATTGCAAATGTATTTGGGTCAGGTTTGAGTACCAGATCCGAGTCGTCAACACTTGTGAATCCTACAATCGAGGAGCCGTCAAGCTTCGGGAGGCCATCCTGCATTTGATCCGGCGTAAAGGTCGCAGCTGAGATGGTGGTGTGGTGATATCTGCCTGGCAGGCTTGAAAATTGTAGATCGATGAATCTTATATTCTCATGTTTTATTTTTGCAAAGATCTCGTCAGGAGAATATTTGATTTGAGTTGTTTCACCATGAATCACTTTGTATGGCAAGTCAGTACCTTCATGTTTACACGAAAAATCCCAGCATTTAAGGATTAATGTCTGTTTTTGGCGGTTAGAATTCATCGAGATTTGGCATTTCCACATTCATAGAAGCAAGAATTATCAATCTCTGACATTCTAACAGAATCAGGACAAGGAGCTTTGATGTCGGAAACAAAAAAAATTGATCTAACTTCGCTGTATTCTATCCTAGTTCGAGAAATTGAAAATGATCAGGTACAAGAAATAGATAGGGCGTTTTATACAACGCTTTCGGAATATCTTGGCAAGCTAAAAAGCGAAGGCTACGACGGCATAGAAAACAAGATAAAAAACAGACTGATTGAGCTTATAACCCAAATAACGTCACTTCTCCTCAAAACACGAATAGAAAAAAGCCAAAACGAGATGGACTTTACAAACCTCCTTGATGAGGAAAAATACATCCTCGAATCCCAACAGGATCTCCTAGAAAGAAGAGAGATGATTCTTTCTGCTACGCTAAACGGCAGGACCAAACTTCTCGAATCTGTCTCAAAAAAACACAAGGTAAAACCAATCACCGTTCGCTTTCTGAAGGACTTTGATCAGTTTGTTGGCGCGGATTTCACAAAATATGGTCCCTTCAAGGCAGAAGATGTAGCCACAATACCAAACGAAAACGCCCAAGCGCTAATCTCAAAAAATATCACAGTAAAACTGAATCTCCAAGAATAATTATTAGACTACCTATACAATAAAAAAAGATGTCACATCTAGATGTGGATGTAATTGATTTCCTTTTGCTTACGATATACCCAGTAGCAGCGCTTTTCATTGTAGAGCTAATCGGCCGTGCAATCAATCTTGCAAGTTGGCTCAAATTGTGCATACAGGGAGCAGTCTCCATCGGATTTGCAATTGCATATGTTACCCTAATTACTGCACATTGGCTTACATCGCTGGTGCTTGTAGCGTTGGCTATTGCATTGTTCTATCAAGCAAGACTTTCAAAAATAAAACCTGGTAAATCAGTCTACTAATCTTTGAATTTGCCAAACATTTTGCCCAAAAAACCACTCTTTTGTTGTCGAATTACCTTTTTCTCTCCAAATCGCTTTGCGCGAATCGATGTGAGCTTGACACAACGGTGCTCTTCTGGCAGTCTGTGTTCTGAACAAAACTGATCTTTACAATAATTGCATTCAAAAGGAAGATCAGTTGTGTTGCCACAATACATACAGTCTACTATTTTCACTAATTACATTGCATTTTCACCAGTAATAAATTGTTAAACTGTTAGCAAAACATAAAACCACTTTCAAATCAGAAATCGTAATGCTCAACGGCAAAGTCGCCATAGTTACGGGTGCAAGTAGTGGAATAGGTTATGCCACAGCGCAGGCACTCTCAAGGGCAGGCGCAAAAGTAGCAGTCGGTGCCAGACGCACTGACAAGCTTGAAGAACTAAAAAATGAGATAACAAAAAATGGGGGTGAAGTTCTGGTTCAAAAGCTAGATGTCACAAAAAAATCCGACTGTGACGCATTTGTCGACACCGTGGTAAAAAAATGGGGCACAGTAGATATCTTGGTAAATAATGCTGGCTTGATGCCCCTAAGCTTTTTCAAAAATCTCAAAGTAGACGAATGGAACCAGATGATTGACGTCAACATAAAGGGTGTTTTGTATTGCACAGCTGCAACAATCCCTCACATGCTTGCGAAGAAATCGGGTCATATAGTGAACATATCGTCCGTTGCAGGCCGCATTGTCTTTCCAGCTGGCTCTGTATACTGCGCAACAAAACATGCTATCACTGCCTTCAGTGAGGGCTTAAGACAAGAGTTCAGCCAACGAGCAAACATCCGCGTCACCTGCATTGAACCAGGAGTGGTTGCAACGGAGCTTACAAACACCATAACAGACGAATCACTCAAATCGTTTGTAGAGATGTCAAAAAAAATGGAATCCCTCAGATCTGAGGACATTGCAAACGCCATAATATACGCCGTTGAATCACCATCACACGTCAACGTAAATGAGATCCTAATTAGGCCAACAACACAAGAACGCTAAATTGCAACAAATTCTCATCCTCGGTGGCGGCTTTGGTGGCCTTGCAGCAGCAAACGATCTTAGAACCAATCTGCCATACGATGTCAAGATAACAATCATCGACAAAAAAGACTACATGATGGACTTGGTGAAACTATGGATCATAAAGGGCACAAGGCAGTTTGAAACCTCAAAGAGGTCGCTGCAATCGGTGACAAAAAAAAGGCATAGAGTTTGTTAATGACCAAGTAATCTCAATTGATTCCAATAATAAAAAAGTCAAGACAACAAACAAAGATTTTCACTATGATTATCTGATAATTGCACTGGGAGTCGAGCTTGACCCACAAAAGATCCCAGGCCTTCAAGAAAACGGAATGATTCTGTATGACATTGAAGATGTTCCCAAGATTCGCCAAAAAATACTACAAATGAAGTCAGGCCGTCTTGACTTTGCCATAACTGGCATACCATACAAATGTCCTCCTGCTCCGTTTGAAGCAGCACTCATCATCAATTCCATGTTAAAGGATCTTGGGGTACGTGACTCAATAAATGTCGACTTTTATAGTGTGGGCCCAATCACCTTGCCTGCGGCAGGCCCCGAAGTAAGCAAGCAACTGTTAGACATTTTGGAATCAGAAAAGATCGCATTCCATGGAAACTGCAAAACGGTCTCTGTCGAACCCAGAACAATCAAGTTTGAGGATGGCGGAGAAAAAAAATTCGACTTGCTGATTGCAGTTCCGCCACACAAAGCACCAAAGGTGATCCATGATGCAGGGCTTGCCCCCGGGTCAATTCATTTCAGTAAAGCGCGACTGCAAGACTCCATTTGAGGGTGTATACGCAATAGGTGATGTGACAAACATGATGGTCACAGACAAGCTAGCGGTGCCAAAGGCCGGAATATTTGCTGAAGGTGAAGGTATTGCAGTAGCTCATGACATAATTGCACAAATAAAAAAAACAACAAACAAGCTCAGTCTTTGAAGGTAAGGGCGGCTGCTTTGTGGAGATGAGAAACACAGCAGGTTATATTTATGTCGACATGTTTGCACAACCAAATGCGATAACTCGACTCGACAAACCTACAGAAGAACACATGCAAAAAAAGAGGCCTTTGAGAAAGAAAGATTGGAAAAATGGTTATGACTCTTTTTTCTTTTCTTTTGAGATGTGATCTAACAACGCTTTGAGATCCGGCTGCAAGTCGTTTGCATTTTTTGTCATGTCCAATTTTTCTGGAATGCTTTTTTTGAAATCTTCTGCTTCCATCTCTATTCTCAGCCTTTCTTTGCAGTCAGTGTGGTCGTCATCAGTTCCAGAAATCTTGTGACAAATCGAGCAGATCTTCAACGGTTCTCTATGCATCAGACGATTTAATAATTTCACGATTTTCCCACCTTGTGAGGGGCCGTCGTCTAGTTTGGCTATGATGCTAGCCTGGGGTGCTAGAGGTCGTGGGTTCAAATCCCACCGGTCCCACCTTCAATTCCTAATTGGAACCATAATCTGACAAATAATTCCGGCCTCCTTTAATTACCCACCTGTAAACCGCAGTCATGAAAATACAACTAGCATTGATTGCCTTGCTAATCGTCTCCTTTTCGGCAGTAGCCGATGCAGATACCGCAAGATTTGACGAAAAGGCTCCAGAGGATCAGCCAAACTTCAAACCCACAGTAACACAAAATACAGTAGGCGAAAAAATCGTCGAGATTGTAGAATTCAAATGCAAACTCAAGTAGCTTGGTTTCTGCCGAGTGTGTGTAATTTGAACAACCCACTACATAATACTTGTGTGGGAAAAAGCTAGTCAGGCGTTAGAGGTTGTCGCCAAACAACAACCGTTGTTGGCCTTAAGCCTCACGTCCACTAAATCAAAGAACCTGTCTGATTTTTAGCGTGTCCGTGTACTGCCTGAACTTTGTTATCGGATTATTTTCTATAAAGTAGAAATGTGCAAAAGGAACCGTAATCATTTTGCCTGGCTTTGACACTATCTCATATCTCCCAGTCGCCACAACGGTGTCACCGGCGTCAAAAAACTGCTCTGTTATTGCATGAAACTCGGCAAAGCTTGAGAACAGCTTTGGGAAATAATCCTCAAAGACTGCACTTTTACCTGTGTGCTTGCCTCCGTATGGCATACCCTCCATAACAGCCCCTTCAATACTGTCATCACACATCCGCAGGTACTGCCTGTCTCCTTTTTTGAAAAGCTCACAGAACTTTTTTAACTCCACATTTTACCCCATCAGTTACGACACCTGCAGTTTGGTTCTCCGCAAAGGCAGTACACCTGAAAAGAAAACAGCTTCGTCTTTGAGGAAATCCCGTCGGTAACGTCGACAAACACAAGGAATGTCTCAATATCGTCAAAGTTTTTGCTGAGCTCCCAAGATATGTTATATATGCCATTAGAATTCGTGACGCCTTCAAACTCTTCTAAAATGTCCTCGCCGTAATCTTCGACTCTAACAGATACCGTGACGCCTTCAATTGCGCCTGCTGCATTACCTACGTAGACGGTGATGTCCTGGGTGGTCCCACGTCTGACTGCTTTGTGGCCGTTCACAATCACATCAAAATCTGATCTAATCATTGATGCAACTGACTCTAACTTGATTACTTTTTGATCCAGCAAATATTGCATCGCAAAAAGAAAATCTCTCTCTGAGGTCTTTCCATCGATCCACAACCTTGCAGAATTTTTTATCCAAAATGGAATCTCGGTCTTTCTTTTTGTGTAAAAAAATGTCTCGGGAAGCTCTTTTCCGTTATGATACGCAATTACTTTGTAGGTCCCAGGTGTTGAGGAAAAGTATAGTGGTATTGAAGTAGAATACGCCCCACTCTGAAGAACAGGGATGGTGTATTCCGTTCTCAGTCCGTCAGGCGCAATAATTATCAAAGAAACGGGGCTGGTCAGCCCGTAGTCGTTTACCCGTCCCGTAATCTTGACAAAAGTGGTTTTGCCATATTCTGGCAGGTTGTATGTGTTTTGCACGGTGGTTTGTTTTATTCTGAGAATGCCGCGCTGGCCAAGCTCGTCCAACGTGTTTACAAAACTCTCATCTGACATCTTGTCTAGTGCCCACAACTTGATCTTATTTTTTAGGTAATTTGGTACCTCGGCCTGCTGCGCCTCTGCATAATGTAATCCAAAAATTACTGAGACGGCAAGCAAACCAAATAGAATTATCTGCAATATAGGATCTATGACGTCGCTTATCTGTATAAAAGATTCTTACAATTTATCCAATTTTATCAAACTCGCTGAGGCTTTTCCAAACGTACCATGTCGCCACCGTCCTGTACGGCCTCCACTTTTCAGCTAGTCTTTCTATTTGGTCTTTTTGTGGCAGCTCAGAAAGAGAGTAGAGTCTCTGCACACCTTTTCTTAAACCCAAATCGCCAACTGGCAGAACATCTAATCTGCCAAGAGAAAAAATAAGAAACATCTCGGCAGTCCATCTGCCTATACCCTTTACTTGGGTAAGATGTTCAATTATTTCTTGGTCACTCATGTCTTTTAATGAGCCGAGTCTGATCTTGTTTGATTCTATTTTTTTTGAGAGATCCTTTATGTAAGTCACTTTCATTCCGGATAGCCCAGCTTTTCTAAGCTTTGAGTATGGTGTTTTGACCACCTCTCTTGGTTTTGGGAATCCACCGTATATCTCCCTGAATCTTTTTGAGATCGAATCAGCCGCTTTTCCTGAGAGCTGCTGTGTTATGATCGCCTCAACTAGAGACTCATAGGGATCTCGTATCAGGCTCAGCTTGTATTTGCCAACCACATCAATTATCTTTGCCAGCTTTGGGTCTTTGCGGAGGAACTTTATCGCATCATTTGACACCGACTCTTAGCACCTCTAGAACTTTCTTGAAACTATCCTGGGATCTACTTTGCTTGTATTCTCTTAGTGCCGAAATTATCTTCTGTTTTGGTGGTACTTTGTAGATTCGACCTACCATCTTTGCGAGTCCGGATCCGACGAAAATTGCTTGCGTAGCTGATGTCACGTTTGAGACTTTCCTTTCAAGACTTGAGCTCTCAAAATCGATTATTTTGACTGACCTCCCAACAATAACGTGTTTTGTGATATTGCTCAGTTCCCCATGATCTAGGCCAGCCCTGTCCAAGCTATAACAATCTTCAAGAATTTTTTTTATTACTTTTTTTAACTTGGCGGCACTCCCCTTTCCCCTTAATTCTGATATCCACTCGACGATTTTTTTGCCATCTAGGTATTCCATAACTACAAAATTCTTGCTGTTTTTGAGGATCTTTGGTCCAACGCCTGCTTTGTTTGCGGCCGCAAGAAGAGCTGCTTCATCATACATAGTAAGCCGCGGTGAGTCTGTTCGGCGAATCTTAAGTGCGACTTTTCTTGAGCCAAATTTTGCTAAAACTACTATGCCCGTGTATCCTTTGCCAAGGACTTTCTGCTTGCCAATCTGCACCGACCCGCTGTACGAGACGCTCTGCACACCAAGCAGTTTGAGTTCTTTGAGCCTTGATTTGAGTTGTGACTTTGTCGCCTTGGGGTATCCAAGGATCAAAGAGTATGGTTCATCAGATAAACTGTCAACTGGAAAAAATCGTCTCATCCGTTGAAACAAGCTTCAAGGCGGCCTCTTTAATTGATTTGCCTGTCGATTTGTTGCCCAAAATGATCTTGAATTTTCTAATATCATCTCTGAGGCCTTGTGGAACTCCAGCTCTTTCCAAGTTCTTTTTTATTAAATTCTTTACAAATGAAATCGCATCAACATGACGCCTTTTTTGCAGTGAATGGATCTTACCTTCTTCGCTTATCCACATAGCAGTGCTTTTTTTCTTATTTGACCTGACAAACCTTTCAACATGCTCTGCTGTGAAAAAATCAGGCCCTACTCTTACACGATGGTGATCGAGTTTGGTCGATTTTAAGAAGAAAAGCAAAGACGCCGTATTATTATCAGCAATTACTACGGACTTTCTTAGTACGGAAAACCCTTCTTGTTCTATTTGTGTTGCAAGCGATGTGGCAGCTCTTTTTAGTTGGCCCCATATTATGTCGGGGCTTCTGGGCCTGTACCTAAATGAAATCACAACCACATTACTAAGTGCAGTTTTTGATTTCATCTGAGACTTTTTCTTTTTGAAAAACGACAGGGAGGGTTTTTTGAGAAATGCACGTGCTGCAAGCACAAATTTGCCTACATTCTCAATTGATATTGCAGCACCTAAATTTCGATTCTCATCGATCGGGTCAATTATGACTATTGGCGTATCGAAGGTTTTTGTCGTTTTACCAATTACCTCTCCTTGTTTTAGTTCAGCAATTGCATTGATGACTCCCTCAAAGGAGCCAAAGTTGAGCACAAGTACCTCTGATACATAACCTGAAAATCCCTGCTTTGCTATCTCTGCACCGTAGATGTCGTTTGCCTTCAAAAATGCCTTGAGGAGTCTCACCTCGTTTTTCATCTGCTCTGAAAGTGTCTTGATCATATAGCGAGTGTGAAAAGGTGATCTGTCGGCAGAACTCTTCCAGTTGCCTTGCATTACATCATAACAAGGAACAAGGTTCACCTTTGTGTCATTTACATGTGCTTCAACGAAGGGATGCTCCGCATATCTCACATAAGGGCCAAAATCCTTGAGTGCCACAAAACCAATATTTTTTCCAAGCTCTACAAAATCTCTTTCTGACACATCAGTGCGGAACTTGATGAAGATATCAACGTCTGCCTTTTGGGGCAACCAAGTCCCCTTTGCATAAGAACCAACTATCTCTATTCCAGTTATCTGGGGATAGTTCACAATCTGTTTTTGTACAAGTTTAACGACTTTTTCAACTACGGCATCCTTTTGTTTTTGCAGTTTTTCAGAAGGTTTAACGAGTTTTTCTGCTTGTTTTAGAATCTTGTTCATTTTGCACTGATCACTCCTAAATCGGAATAAATAGGACCTGTTGGGGTAAGAACACTCTGTTTGAATTTAATCTGAGATACTTTTTGTACTCCAAACTTGACGCCGGCAAACTTTGACAACTCAGACGTGATATCTCCGACTTTGTTTTTAACTCTAAATATCGTGGCGTGTGGCTTGAACGGCTTGTCTGCCTTGAAGCCTAGTGTAGCAAGCTTGTCTTCTACTGCTTTTGCCAACCCCACAAGATGTTTTGCTCCATCACTATCAATTCCAACCCATACGACACGGGGGAATTTTGGTTTAGGAAATGCACCAACTCCCTCGAAGCTGATATCAAAGGAAGAAAACTCTATTGTTTTCAGCTTGGCAAGAACTTTTTGCGAGATATCTTCGGATATCTCTCCTAAAAATAACAATGTAAAATGCATGTTTTGCAATTCTACTGGTCTTGCAGTGATTTTAAGCGACGACTGGAGTTTTTTTATCGAATCTATGACCGATTTTTCTGTTATCTCTACGGCAACAAAGGCTCGCATTATAAAAATCAGTTTTTGGCTTTTTAATGCATTGCGGTAACTTCATAGAATAGGCACAAAAAGCAAGCATGATTGCCAAAACTGATTGTCTGTCTTACTGGGATGCCAGGAGCTGGTAAATCTACCATAGCCGCAGGACTACAAAAAAAGGGGTTCACTAGCATCAACATGGGAGACGCTGTTCGTGCAGAAGCAAAAAAAAGAAACCTAGAGCCCACGGCTCAAAATCTCGGCAAACTCATGCTTGAGCTTCGTGAAAAAAACGGACAGGGCGCAGTCGCAGAACTCATCAAAGATCAAATACTGAACTCAAAGTCCGAGGTAGTAGTCATTGATGGAATCCGCTCAAATGCAGAAATCGAGGTTCTCAAAAAAATTGCTACCGTGAAGCTTCTGTCGATCCATGCATCAACTGACACCCGTTTTAGCTTCCTTAGTGCACGAAAAAGATCCGACGATCCTCAAGATCGAAAAATGTTTGATGAGCGTGACAACAGAGAGATAAATGTTGGCATCAGTACTTCTATTGCACTTGCAGATGAGACGATCTCAAACAACAACCTCACCATAGATCAGCTAATTGAAACGGCGTACAATATAATCAAAAAGTGGCTTACATGATCCCAGACATTGACTGCAAAATAGAAGCGTACTGCGAGGTAAATCCATCTGAGGATCCACAAAAAATACAACAGCTAATTTCAAACGTACTTGATAGTGTAGAATTTAAGATCACAGAAAATTCAATTAAGGCAAGCTCAAACCAAATCGAATCGCTCTCTAAAATACATCAGTCAATTCAAAATCACGCCTCAGGCCGTATCTACTGGAAGTTTCTAAACAACAATTTGGAGGGAAACGAGACATGGTTTTATCTAAACAAACAAGCAGCATTCGTCAACTCTATTGTCCTATGTGAGCATGCAAACGAGTCACCAATGGGTCCAATCAAAATTATAATACGCTCAAAAAATATCGAACGCATAATAGAATGGCTAACGTCTGGTGATTAGTCAGCTTTTTTTCTTATTTGCTCAGCTAGAATGAATTTTCACTCTTTTATGATTTCTACTAAATAATACCAAGTTGATACTAAAGCTTGCCATAATAAGTGCCATCATAATAGCAGGAGGCACAATACTGTATCCGCAGCTAATCAACCTTCCTTCTGAACACCCAAAGATTGAAGCAGTAGCAGATGACATTGGAGATCTAAAAGACACGACAGTTAAACGAGTAAGCCATGAGCTTGACAGCACAATAGACAAAGTAGAAAACAAAATAGACCAGATAACCCCAAGTCCAGTAAAACTAAACCCAATTGATAAAATCCAAGAAAAAATAGCAGGGCCCCCAGCTCAAGAGATCTTCTATGGGCAAGTATATGAAAAAGATGAAAGCACCAAGACTTGCAAGATCTCAGTCCCCAAAATGGCAAAGACGATAAACGGAGTAAAGGAGCTAACACATACCATTACAGTACCAAACTGTGAATATGAAAAACACAAACCGGTTCAAGTCACACAAACAACGGATCCAGCTACAAATCAACAGACAATATCTGTAGAACCAGTCCAGCAAACTCAAATATTTGAGACCCTGAAGCTAGTGACTACAAAGAATCAAGACAATACAGTTTCAATAAGTTATGAAGATACCTCTGGCAAGACACTCAAAGTCACAGTCACACTAAGAAATTCAGAAAAACAGCTTTTCTCCGGCGAATTCTTTGCATCAAAATTTGACACAAGCGTAAACGATGTCTCATCAAGCCCCCACATCGTGGAAATGGCAGTAGAACACGCAGAATATGGCACTGTAATGTCTTCTGTATTTAACCCGCAAGGAAATAATGACACAACCATTTACGGCGTTTTTACAAAATAACTTATAGAAATGAAACAAGCTCAGGAAGCGCATTAGCCGAAGTTTCTCTTATTGACAAATCCATTTCAGAAGACATTACAGTCCTTTCTGGATTTACCTCAATTAATATGGCACCATTCTGCTTTGCAGAGACTGGAAGATAGTTTGCAGGTGAGACAACAAGCGATGTGCCAGCAATTATCATTACGTCACAATTTTGGGCATGCCTGATTGCCTCACTCCATACATCTTGAGGAAGAGGCTCACCAAACCAGACCACATCTGGTCTCAATATGCTACCACATCTGCATTTTGGTGGAAGTACATCAAAACTTGAAGTTACGCTGTCCTTGTAATCACACACCGTACACTTTATTCTAATTATGCTACCGTGCAGCTCGTATACACTCTTACTGCCGGCCCGTTGATGCAGTCCATCTATATTCTGCGTCAATACAACTACATCCTTGTATTTAGCAAGATCGGCTATGGCATAATGGCCTTTGTTTGGTTGCGCGGCCAGTATGTTTTTTCGTCGATTTTCATACCACTCCCACACAAGCTTCGGATTTTCATAGAATGCATCTATTGTAGCAAGCTGCATGGGGTCATACTTTCTCCAGTAACCATCTTTGCCCCTAAAGGTTGGAATGCCACTTTCCTGCGATATGCCTGCACCAGTAACAAAAACTATTTTCTGTGCATCTTTTATCTGCCTTGCAAGAGATTCAAACATCTCACTTGATCTCTATTTCCAGAAGATCTTTTGCAGCAATGACTGAACCGTGTATCTGCCTTGCTTCTTGCACCAACTCCGCTTCATCTTTGTATCTTGCAGAAAAATGTGTAAGGATCAGATTCGCAACATTCGCATTCTTTGCTAAGATTGCAGCTTCTTTTGCAGTAGAGTGGTAGGATTCCAACGCTTTGTCTTTTAGCTTATCAGAAAAAGTACAATCAAACGAAAGATAATCACAATTTTTGAAAAACTCTTCAAGTTTCTTTGTAGGCCTGGTGTCTCCAGAAATACCAATTTTCTTGCCTGCCCGTTTTTGACCAAGCACATCGGACGGTTTAATTATTTTATTTCCCACTTTGATCTCTTTTCCAAGCTGCAGGTCGTGCCACAAGCTGCCCTCAGGAATACCAAAGCTCTTTGCTCGTTCTACGTCGAATTTGCCTGGTTTGTCCTTTTCTACGAACAAAAATGAATATGCAGATACAGAGTGCTCAGCCTCCTCTGCATGCACAGAGTACGTCTTTTCCTCACAAACCAATCCCGGTTTTATGGCAGAAATCATCACAGGAAACGAGAGGCCGAAATTCAAAATCCTGATGTTCTCTCCAATGAATTCTTCGATTCCGTCAGGACCGTAAATCTCAATTGGTTCGGCCCTGTGTTGCAGAGTCATTGTCTGCAAAAGCCCTAAAATCCCTATGCAATGATCACCATGAAGATGAGTAACAAAGATCTTCATCTTTTTGTTCCAGCCAAGGCCCGATTTGAGGTACGATACTTGGGCTCCTTCCCCTGCATCAAACATGAGGATCTCACCCTCCTTTTCAAGACAGATACACGACATTGCCCGATGCTCAGTCGGCTGCGCAGCAGAAGTTCCCAAGAACACCAACTTCATTTGACCAAAATCACCCGTGTTAGATTCTTGTGCCTGTAGATTTCATATTTCTTTGTTGGTTTTATCTTGAGGTTTTTCTCTAGTCCCTTTTTACACATGATGGCGTATTTTGCCTTCCGCGGAATCTTCGAAGCAAAATTCTGCATAAGCTTTTCCGGAGACTCCGAAATTTTGGAGGCCATCCCATATGGCAAATCAGTCACAATACCATCAAACCCAGGCTTTAACTGCAACATGTAGTCATAATTTTCGTTGAAGATGTGTGTGTCGTCAAAACCATTTTCCTTTAGATTCTTTTTTGCTATCTGGCACATCTTTTTATCAAAATCAATACCGATTGACCTGATTCCCATGGAACTTGCCTCCAAAAGTGTGCTTCCCGTACCACAGAAAGGATCACAGACTGTTTCGTCGTCACTTATCTTTGCTAAATTGATCATGGCTCGTGTCAGCTTCCAATCGAGTTCATGGTGATACTTGGCCATCTTCTTTGGACGCAGAGGAGCTTGCATTTTTGTGGAAAAACCAAAGAAATTCTCTTCATCCGTAAAAATAAGGTAAATTATCATGTCAGGATCTTCTAGTGAGACCTTTGCGTTACAGAATGTGGAGACCATGCTACCAAGTGAACGCTCTATTTCTGGAACGTCCACCTGCTTTTCTGATAGGTTGATTGCTTTGCACATAAACGATTTGGCACCAAAAAGAAGCGAATAGTTTTTTTCATCAAAAAACACGTTTGACATTTTCCTGATCAGCTGGCCTGCAGTTCTTACAAAGGTGGCCCTTCGAGCAATCTTTTCCCACGGCGTCTTAGTCTGTATGATGATTAAATTTGAGACAACCTTGATCTTCGAAAATCTGTCATACATTTTTGCCAAAGTTGTAACTTCATCTGCTGCCAGCTCAGGATATTCTTTTGAAACTATGAAAAAACTCTCTGGCATCTAGACTGCCCTTGCAATTACCCCAGACACATCAACGACAGAGGTATGGCCAGGAATGGTATTTGCAGATACAATCTTCGAGACGCCAGCCTCCCTGATCTTCTTTTCCGCACTATCAATTAAGAGCGCATGCGTGCACGCAACAAACACCCTTCCACACCTCTGCTTTTTTAGAAACTCTGTGGCCTTGATTATGCTGCCTCCAGTACTGATCATATCGTCTACTAGAATCAAGTCGCGTCCTTTGACCTGACTCAAATTCGCCGTCTTAATTTCTACTTTGCCTGTCTTTCTATCCCTCTGCTTTTGTAGTGTGATAAAAACTGTACCAAAAAATCCTGCAAACTCTTTTGCCCGAATGGCGCCACCAGCATCAGGCGAAACAACCAACGGCTCCTTGAGGCGCATTTTTCTGAAATATCTTGCAAGCTCACTTACTGCAGAAACATTGGTAATCGGAATTCGAAAATGTCTCAGACCAAGCTTGCTGTGTATATCAACAACTATGACTTTTGACGCACCGGCAGCCTGAAAGAGCTTTGCAATGACTGATAGCGTTACCACCTCACCTGGCAAAAACTCCCGGTCCTGTCTTGCGTAACCCATGTATGGAACGACGCAGATCACCTGTCTTGAAAACTCTCTTGCCTTTGAAACAAGTGAAAATGTCTGCATGAGATTTGAATCAACAGGTGGATGAGTCGAGCTTACTACTACGATCTTTCCATTTCTCGGTTTTGCAGAAATCGTTATCTTGCCTTCGCCGTCTGGGAAAACTCGCAGCTCAGATGAAACATATCTGGCTTTTAGCTTTTTTGCAAGCTTTTTTGCCAGACCTTCTGACGACTTTCCCCCAATCACCGTAATAGCTGACAACAACTCAACGATCTAGAGGGGACTCTTAAATTTTGATGAAGATGTTATTCTGCCTTATTATTATGATTCTGTTTCTTTTGGCTTTTCAGATTTTTTGTTGGAGTATGTCTCAATAAAATTAATCTTTTCCAAAGTAGGAACAAATTTGAAGATGTCTGCCTGAATGAAATATTTGATCACACGCAAGCCCTCTGCAGCAAAAATATCCTCAGGTATTGTAACGTCGAGTACGTTCCCGTTTAGTTTTGATACTATCTTGGAATCATCAACAGGCATATGTCGCTTCAGTATTGCAGTTATTTTGTCCTCATTTGTTTCCAAGGCCTTGATGACATTCACATCGTAGACAATCGTCTTTCCTGCAAATCTGTGGTTGAAGTCAACTTGCACCCTTCCGGAACCCACAAATCTAACAACCCCTGTTCTCTGGTCAACTTCGATGGTATCTCCGACTGATACTTTTTCTGCATCTTCGCCCAGCTTGCGAAGAGGAATCATCCTTACTTTCCCTGGGTCGCGTTCGCCAAAACCCTTGTCGGGCGTCACATCCACTGTGAGCTTGTCTCCAGGTTTTGCATTGGCCAGTGCCTCATCAAGTCCTTTGATGACCCAAGACTCGCCAACTGAGACGAGTTTTGGTTGGTACTTGATGTTTTCTTGGTAGAGGTTGTGCTTTCTTGCTTCTTCTGCAATTGTGGTCTCAAAAACTTCGCTTGTGTCCTTTACCTTCGCAGTGTAATCAATTAAGATTAGTGAACCTTTATTGAAAGTCAATGCGATCCGTCCCAGAAATTCCTAATATTAATTTAGAGGCTTTTGAGTTTGTCTTCAGCGGTCTTAAGTGCATCCATCGATTTTGTCTTGTAACCCATCATCTCAAGTGTCGAACCGATGGCAGAAATTGTCCTCATTACGTGATATCGGTGCACTTCACCCATGCATCCAACTCGGAAGACCTTTCCCTTCAAGTTACCAAAACCTCCGGCAACAAGCACTCGGAACTTTTCAGCCAGAGTGTTTCTAAATGTCTTGTCTTCGAGGCCTTGCAGATAATTCAATGCAACAACTACCGTAGAGCGTGAATCCTCTTTTGCAAATGGTGTTAGGCCTAGGGCGCTCAATCCGGAATAAAGTGCAACGGAACAAATCCTGTGCCTCTTTATTCTATTATCGAGTCCTTCTTCTAATATGATGTTCATTGCTTCTCTGTAAGCATACAAAAGAGGCAATGCAGGTGTAAATGGCGTATGTTTTGATTCTTCGTAATACTTGAAGTATCTTGCTAAATTGAAGTACATCGTCTTTGGCGGATTCTCATTCATGTATTTTTTAGCCCGCTCATTGACTACGATTGGAGAGATTCCAGGCGGCGCCGCAAAAGCCTTTTGAGCACCAGTCATGGCTACGTCAATTCCCCACTTGTCCATTTTTAGTTCCTCTCCGCCTACTATGGATACTCCGTCGACTACGTAATACGCGTCATTTCTTGAAGTCAGGTCTTTTACCCTGTCCAGATACTTTATCATGGTTCCAGTGGACGTCTCATTCCAGACGCAATAGAACGCCTTTACATCCTTGTTATTATCAAAGGCTTCCTTTACTTGTTCAAAGGTTGCATTCTGACCAGGAGGTGTTTCTAACTTTACGACGTTTGCACCGGCCCATTCTAGCATCTGCGCCAGTCTTCCGCTGAACTCGCCATTGGTAGGGATTATGACTTTGTCTCCTTTTTTAATTAGATTAACAACACTTGCCTCAACCGCCCCGGTTCCAGATGCCGAAAGAAGTACTGCTTCACCGTCGCTTTGGAAAACTTGTTTTGTTTTTTCCACCGCGTCTTCGTAGAGTTCAACAAAATCATCACTTCTGTGATTTATCATGGGGGTGATCATAGCCCGCATCACTCTTTCTGGGACATTGGTTGGGCCCGGTAGCATGACTAGGTATTCCAAATAATTTCGCCTGAAGGACTGTTTTGGTGGCTTTATTTATAACTACAGGTTTTCAATCTCTCTTTTGCATTTATTTTTAGCAAAACCTTCCGAGTTCCTTCCGGTACAAAATCGCACCAGTTTTGATCGCTTTCAATTTTAGCTCGGATCTCGGTTCCAGAAAGAACATCTCTTTGTACCAGCGGTACTGAGACAACTTTGATTCCTCGTTTTTTGAATAATTCTTGTGTAAAATTATCATTTGAAAACACTACATCGTATTTTGGCACGATCGAATCGACATGGTACGTCCATTTCTCATGATCATCGACATCGGGAATGTAGTAAATCTCGATCCTGTTTTTTGCTTCCTCATCAAGTGATGAGAGGATCATCTCTTTTCTTTCATCCGCAGTAAAGGGATTTCTTTTTTCGTTGAAGCGGTTGGAGCTTCCAATTCCAATAGAAAGTGTTTCTGCATTTTGCAAGGCAAATTTCACCGCTAAAAGGTGTCCAAGGTGGAACGGCTGAAATCTGCCAATGAGGAGACCATGCATGTTTTTTGTTTTCACAGTTGATTTAAAAACTAAACATTGTTGTGAGATTACAACATGGACACACTAAAAATCGACGGCTCGTTTGGAGAGGGCGGCGGCCAGATACTTCGTAGCGCACTAACACTTTCCTGCATAACCAGAAAGCCAATTCAAATAGAAAACATCAGACACAACAGAAAACCGCCAGGCCTCAAGCCGAGCCATCTTGCAACAGTCAAACTTCTTGCAAAAATCTGCAAAGCACAGGTCGAAGGCATGCATGTGGGATCTACATCTCTCAAATTCCTGCCAGGCAAAATAGAAGATATGCGACTCAGAGAAAATGTTGGAACTGCAGGCAGCATCCCACTCATCTTGCAGGCACTGATTCCTGCAGTATCTCTTGCAAACAAGAAGCTGGAACTCTCAATTACAGGAGGAACAGATGTCCCATGGAGTCCAACTTCGAACTACACAAAATACGTCGTAGCTGAGGCCTACTCTAGGATTGGAATAAACTTTTCAATCGACATAAAAAAACGCGGATACTATCCAAAGGGCGGCGGCCAAGTAGAATTAGTTGTACAACCGGCACAAAAGACAAAACCAATCTCCTTAACAAAAAGAATCCAAAGAAACGCAAAGATCCTATATAACTACTCAAAATTGTCAAAAACCATGATCACAGAGTCGCTCAATACGATAAAAAACATGTTGGAAAAAAATCAATTTTCAACACGGACGGAAATTACCCAACAAGACGCACTAAACAGTGGCGCATCGGTTCTAATTTACTCACTTGATTCTGATTCAATAGTGGGTGCAGACGAGTTGCTTGACAACAAAGCCGAATTTGGCAAAAATGCCACAACAAACTTTGTCAACTCACTTGCCGTGGACGTAAACCTGTCGGACATGCTGGTAATCCCATTAAGCCTTACAAAAGGACTTTCAGTCTTCACCGTGCAAAAAATATCAAAACACCTAGAAACAAACCTCTACATTACATCAAAGATTACTGGTTGTAAATACGGCGTAGGCAAAATTGAAGGTGGCTTTGAGGTGAGAATCGAAGGCTCAGACTCCGGCATCCAGTAAGGCAGCAAAAAACAATACCGCAACAGAAAGAACAACGGTAATTTCGCCGACTATTATGATCTTTTTTCGAAGCTTTAAGATCTGCATCTCCGTAAGCTGTCTTTCCATTATCTTTTGCTCTACATCCTTTCTAATGATCCTTACATGAACCGCAAATGAAACAAGCAGCGCTACGACAAGAATCATCTTGATGATGAGCATTACGCCGTATCCTGTCGAAATCAAAAAATCAGGTCGGATCAAAACCTGATGGGCATTGTAGATTCCAGTTCCAATTAAAATCACAAGTGATGGTATTGCAATCTTGTTGAATCTCCTTCCCACCTTGATCATGATCTGCAGTCTTTCTTCTATTGAAGGAGACATTGTCTTTAGTACGGGGGCGAATACGACTGCAATAAACAACGAGCCTCCAACCCAGATGGCTGAGCTTATGAGGTGGATCCACGTAATGAGTACTTGTTCCAGTGCCATCAAATAATCGCGTTTGTGTTCAAATATTATCTTGTCTAAGAACGTTTTTTAGTTGTGAAATTTGCGTACAAATGATTGATCAGTCAAGGAAAGGGCATACTATACATCGCAATAGCAGGGCTCTTAGCGTTGCTAGGCGGAATCACATGGTATGCAAGCCTTGATAACCCGCAGCTTGCAATGGCAGAAATCGAGTTGGCCGATGTCACGGTTCAAAGTGTAAATAACATAGAAGGTCGTGCAAATCTCGAGGTAAATTTTCTTGTGAAAAATCCTGGCGAGAAAACATTTACGGTGTCTCTCATAGACTACGAGCTATTTGTTGATGGTACTTCTCTTGGTAAAGGTCAGTATTCGACTGAGGATATTCCATTACCTGGACGTGCAGCCTTCTACCCAGGTGCAGAGATTACTCTGCCGACCACATTCCAACTGATCCACTCTAACACAAACTCTGGTGCATACCAAGCCATCGTAGACGAACAACCAGTCAAATTCAGTGCAAAAGGCAAGATGGTTATAGAATCGGCTTGGAGTCTGGTGGAAAAAGAGTTTGAAACATCACAGTAAAGCCAAATCTGGTGAATAAAAGTGGGCCGAGAGAGATTCGAACTCTCGATCACCGCCGTGTCGAGGCGGTATCCTAACCAACTAGACTACCGGCCCAGTAACGTACAAGACTTGAACTCTACATTATTAATCTTGGTCTGCACATTTTAGAGTAAAAATGACTGAATTCTCAAACCAAGAAAAATCTGGATTATACAAGGCAATTTACACAAGAAGAGATGTCAGATCACACTTCAAAACCACTCCTATATCTGATGATGTACTGGCAAGAATACTTAATGCGGCACATCATGCTCCCTCCGTCGGATTTTCGCAGCCATGGAATTTTATTTTGATTCGTGACAAAAAAACCAAAGAAAAAGTCAAGGATTCTTTTGCAAAAGAAAAAGAGCGCTCCTCAAACCAAGTAGACGAACCAAAAAAGACAAAATACCTCTCGCTAAAATTGGAGGGAATTTTAGAATCAGATGTCAACATATGTGTGACCTATGATCCTAGCAGATTTGGTCCCTTTGTAATTGGCCGATCCAGCATCCCAGAAACCGGAATATACAGTGTCTGCTGTGCAGTACAAAACCTATGGCTTGCTGCACGCTCAGAAGAGATCGGAGTCGGTTGGGTGAGTATTCTTTCAAACGAGACACTACGTCAAGTGCTTGAACTCCCAGAACACATCATTCCTGTAGCATACTTGTGTCTTGGACATGTCGAGGAGTTTGCAGAAAAGCCAGACTTGGAGACTGTCAAATGGCTTCCACGACTTGAGCTAAAGGATGTCGTGTATTTTGAAAAATGGG
>JBKBQK010000002.1:0-21339 GCA_046292705.1 Candidatus Nitrosotenuis sp.
TATGTGGTCTTTCTTTTTGAGATTCAACGACACGTGTGGCCTTTTGTTGTACCATTCCATTAATCGTTCAAGGTCCCTTCAAACCACTCCATCCTGTCTTCAACTATCCTAAAGAACCTCTCAACTTTGCCGTTGGCCTGCGGATGCCTCCACCTCGATAGCACTTGCCTGATGCCGCTTTCTATTAGGAACTTTTCAAACTCGGTAGCATCTTTCTCCTTCTCTGCCCTCGGTTGCATACCCACCGTGATCTTAATCTCTTGGTAAGGTGTTGACTACTCCCACCGCTGAAGCATGTGGGATTCCCCTGTGATCACCTTGCTTCTGTCTGCAATCACCAGAGGTTCAATGGGGATAGCCAAGATGCCCCCTGCTCTTGAAAATATTCCAAGAGCTCGTTGCATGATGTTCATGCTGCCGTTATAGTCGGCGTTTGTCTCCAGCCCGCAGTGCTTGCATCTGAAGAATCCTTGAGTTTTTCTTTCCCCTTTTTCATGACAGCGATGACACATCTGTGATGTCCAAGCCTCGCTTATCTCCATCACTCTTATGCCAAGCCACGCCGCCTTGTACTTGATGTACTGCACCAGCCTGTAGTACGGAAAGTTGTTTACAAGGCGTCTGATTCGCCTACTGCTGCAGCCTTCTTTGACTCTCTTTCTTATTCCTTTCAACTTACCTACAACGATGATAGCATTTGTCTTCCTAGCTTCTTCTACTATCTCCTTGCTTATCTTGTGCAGTTCATGGTTGACCTGCAGAAACTCTTTATTCTTCAGTGCTTTTATCTTATAGAATGCCTTCTTCTGACCTAGTTTTCTTCTGAGATTAAAGTACTTGCCTCTGATTGCTCTCAACATTTGCCCATAAAAGTTAGGACTTATGTTTGCCGTGTTTACAGTGACAGCAATGTTGCGTACTCCGAGGTCGATTGCAAGAACATTGGTCGGCGGTGGTCTTGATGGTTGTTCATCTTCCTTTTCTATGCACAGGAATATGTACCAGTTACCCGCTTGCTGTATGACCTTTGCTTCTCTCAGATTGTATTCAATCAGGTCGTACCTACAATCAGTCTGTATTCTGAGATGGATGCTTTTTGGGTAGACAGGTACTTTCATCCAATATACACATGGGAATTTGGTGTCTTTCTGAACATCAATCAAATCTCTTCTCAGAATGAGCGGATACTGCTTCTTTGGGTTTATCTTGCCCTTCTGTTTTCGTAGTATCCTGTTTTTCAGTCTGTCTGCCTGCTGTTTTGTTGCAGAATAGAGTTGAACTGTTGTGTTCCCCTGCATGTATGCCTGAAATGCATCGTATTCCCTGTTAAGTAGCCCTAGCTTTGTCTTGCTGTCGTCTGTCACTTTTGCTTTTATGGTCAGTTTTGGCAATTGATGAGTCCTCGACTCCTTTGTGTTAATCTTTTTCGGAGTCCCTAATAAATACAGCGAATGGCGATTCATCCCACCTCTAAAGAGTGTGGGCATTCTCGCCTACATCTTGGTAATTTCAGGATACTATTTAATTTTCATTGTTGGTTTTGATTCTAAGACTTTTTGGATTCTTCTTGTAGCAATCTCGTTTATGAGCCTGTCAATGTACAGTGCCTGTTTTGAGTCCATATTGAACTGGTACATTGTTGCGTTGCCAACAGTCCTTGTTTTCACAACGACATCTTGTGCTTCCAGCTTTTTGACTTGAATTAGTGCTGTTTTAAATGATACCCCGGAATATTTTGCAATATCAGACACCGAGTAGTCCCATCGTTTATGTGTGGAAAGAAAGTCGAGTATCTTTGAGCTTGCAACTGGAAACATGCTTTCAAGCGGACCGTCAGACATAGCTTTGGTAGTTGGTTTTGTACGTATCATGATTCCTGTTGTAGAAATATATCATATTAAACTTACTAGATCTATGTAATCTAATACATAATTAATAAATACGTCAATGACCTACACACAGTTACGGTCAAGCAGAGTATCTCAACATTCATTTTGGAAAAGATGTACAGGAACAGAATCATAGGTGAAAGACACATTTCGCTTGAAGACCTCAGAACTGGATGCCCTTCACATGAACGAGGTAATGTTGAAAAAACTCTCAAAAAATTAGTAAAAGAGAACTTGATTGTGCAACACCCCACATCATATGGAATGCAGTATGCGCTTAATCCTCAACGAATAGATGAGATTATGAAAATTTTAAACATTGAATAAGCAGAAAGCCATTGTAGAGATTAGAATACACCTACCTGAGGGTTGGGCATAATTATTCAATCTGGATAATATGATCAAATTTTGTTAATTACGCAAAAGGTCTAATAAACATTCCAGTAGATCCGGTCGTATCAAAAACGGTTCAGCACATCGGCGCTGCAAGGCCCACATACGGCACAAGACGCATGGCAGCTGCTGTATCAGGGGAGCTGCACATGCCGGTAAACAGAAAGAAGATGCGCAGAATTTTCCACAGGCTGAGCTGGATCGAGCCTGCAAAAAGCTGCTCAGGGCCACCGTGCCAAACCAGCTGTGGCAGACTGACATGACCTACCTATGGTGTGGAATGGACGGGTGGTGCTACCTGTTCAATGTAGTGGACACATTTACAAGAAAGCGGGTCGGGTACTCCTTTGATGTGTCCGCAAGCAAGGATGCCGCAGTGGAATCGGTCATCAATGCGATGACTTCTGAAAAGCCGGATGCATCCGGGCTGACCATTCAAACAGACAACGGATCACAGTATGTAAGCAGAAAGTTCAGGGAATCCGTACAGATTCCTAGTGTAAGGCAGGAATTCATTTACCATCACACCTTCAAAAAAGAGTACATCTGGCCGCATGAGTTTGCAAACTATCAGGAGGCAGAGGTTGCCATTGCCAAAGCTTTTTCAAGCTATAATCAAGCCAGGATATACTCTGCACCTGGATACCTTACACCAAACGAGTTTGCCAGATCATGTGGGATGAGAAATAAATGAGAGGAACCACATACAAAATCATGCAAAAAACGTTCTCATTTTATGGGAACCAGTCCAAACCCTTATAACAATTCTTACTCTATTATACACAATGAAACTTACCAAAAAAATAGGTAAGCGTAAATTCACGATACTATTGCAAGAAGAACCAGAGGGTGGTTTTACTGGCAGGTGTCTTGAACTGCGTGGAGCGGTAAGCTACGGTAAAACCATTGAAGAATTAAAAGATAACATGAAGGAAGCTATATCGCTTATTCTTGATGTGCTGGAAGAAGAAGCAAAGAAAGGCAACTATAGAAAAGAAATAATCGAAATCTCAAGTTAAGCAGGATTATTTCTGCATGAGCCTAAAAAACCATGGTTGGCGTGAAATAATAAAAACACTATCTTATTTTGATTATGTTCCGATAAGGCAGTCTGGCAGTCATATCATTCTAAGAAATTCAAAAGGTATGGTAATATCTGTTCCAAGACATGATCCTCTACCGGAAGGAACACTAAAAGCAATTCTAATAGAAGCTGAAATCAAAAAAGAAGATTTTATTCAAAAATTATAGGCGTTGTAAAACAAACATCATTTTTTCGTACAAGTTTACCTTTTTGAAGCGCGTACACCTGCAAGACAAGGCCTTTTGACCGAAAAATATTCAGCTTGGTTCTCATTCATCCCAGACTGTGATGCTGGAGCAGCGTGATTATTTCCAGAGGAGAAACGTCGATTCTCTGTGGCAGGGTGACACCTTCCAGTTCCGGATTTCAGGCACGGGAAAAGTGTATGTCACAGGATTCACAGACGACCGTTCACGGTATCGTGTAATATCTAGGGCATACCTGCACAAAAGCAAGGACGAGGCAATCGATTCACTGCGTCATGCACTAAAGAAGGGAAGGTCTCCAAGACAGAATCTACCTTGACAACGGAAGGCAGCTCACGGCAAAAGAATTCAGAGAGGAGCCTGCCAAAAATAACATCAGGCCAGTCTATGGCAGGCCGTACCATCCAAGAGGAAGGGGCAAGATAGAGGGATACTACAAAGCATTGTACCGTGAGCTGATAACACAGGTCAGGTTCTCATCACTGTCTCATTTTAGGGCAGAACTCAGAAAGTTTGACTGTAGATGCAATTATTGGAGAAAGCAACAGATCCACGGATGGAAGACGCCTGCATCGATATACAATGGCAGAAGATACTTTGGCAAGAATCAATCTCACTGACAAAAAGTGTGCCACTAACCCTTGTACGCTTTTGTGCCATTAACTATTGCACTCTACAATTAATCACAGATTCTTTTCTGTTCATCAGATAGATTCCAAGTATCATAATTCCTGCAGCCAAGATTTGATACCAACTAATTTGCTCTTGCAAAAATATTGACGCAGCAACAAGTCCAAAAACAGATGACAGTGAAAATATCAGAGTGGTTCTCACAGTGTTAATTCTCTTTAGACTCTGCATGAAAAAGTAAAGCGACGCCGCAAATCCCACCACTCCGAGTGCAAGAATAGGCAAAATCTGTGACGATCCTATGTTGACTGGCACGCCAAACCCGAACACTGCAATAACAAGCAAAATTGACCCGCCCATCGCGGATTTGATTTGTGCTATCTTTGCGACATTGATTTTTTGTGCCAATATTCGACTCAGGTTGTTATCGATTCCCCAGAACAGCATCGACAAAATCAGCAGCCAATCTTGGTAGTGTATCTGTTGTAAGGTGAAATCTGAAAAGTTCAGATCGGTTGTAACGATGATCATTCCTACCAAAATCAGAGTCGTTGAAACATAGCCGATTTTTCCCAGTCTTTCTTTGAAAAATGCAATCGCAAGCAGAACCGAAAAAACACTTCGCCGTTTGCGATGAGCGCGGCATCCGAAGCGGAAGCATGGATCAGTCCGACAAAAAACAGACTTGGAGCAATTATCGCGCCACACGCAGATATTGTGAATATCAAAAGATAATTTTTCTTGCTAGTTGGGAACGATTGCTTCCTGGCAAGAGGGGTTAGTGTTGCTGCTGCAATCAAGTAAATCATGGAAGACAGTAGCAATGGATTTGCAGTGGACACGACTGGCTTTGCCAGAGTTGATACGGAGCCAAACATCACAGCGGCCAAGATTGCGAACAGGTAACCAAGGCGTTCGTTTCCGTATTTTTGGGTCAGACCCATACCTTTGAAATTGAGGATTTGTTTATTTTAAGTCAAAACCGCCCAAAATTTCTCCTGTGCTTCGGCTTGAAGACCCGCTAGAAAGACAAAAGGAGGAGGCGAGGGAAAAGATTGCGACGATGAAACCGGACGAGCTCGCAAAGATGCCAGAGTTCCTAAAGAACGGCAAGATAAGCAGCGAGTCGCCACGGCAGACGAGTCAGAGCAACTAATCTCTGAAGGCTGGCAATATGTAGGGACTCTTCCAAACGGCAAGGTCATACTGAAACAGGGCCACGTAATCATGTAATGGTGGGCCCACAGGGATTTGAACCCTGGATCTTCGCCGTGTAAGGGCGACGTCATAACCGATCTGGACTATGAGCCCAAGAAAAAGTCCTTTTCGGAAACCATTTAAACTTTGACAGATTTTTCATAAAAATCATTGAATGCAGTAGATGTTGGATTTTTTTGCAGCCCGATTGGCCTAGGACACGCAACACGAGATATAGCAATAGCTCAGTTTTTTGAGAGGATCTCTGTCAAATTTGTCACTGGCAGCGCAGCCGCTAAGCTGATTTCAGATTACGGGTTTTCTGTAAATGATGCATACATCCCACCAAATTTTGCGGTAACAAACGGTATACTTCAAAAATCACTTGGCTGGCTACTCAAATATTACAAATACTACAAAGACTGCAAAGAGCTCGCATCCAAGTTCATCGAAGACGCAAAGCCGAGAATTGTTGTAAGTGATGAGGATTTTGCATCGCTTGTCATAGCACAGCAAAATAAGATTCCAAATATTTTGATCACAGACATTTTGGAGACCAAGTTCACAAAAGGAATCAGTTTTTTTCTGGAAAAAAAGATGAATAAAACCATGAAAGAGATAATTCAAAAATGCGATGTTGTAATACTGCCCGAGTTTGGCGACGACAAAGACAATATCAAAAGAGTTGGCCCGATTGTAAGGACCACAAATTACACTAGAGAACAGCTGCGACAAAAATTCTCATTTAACAAAAAAACAATCACAGTTAGTGTAGGAGGAACAGATGCTGGAAGATTCCTCATACAAAAAACAATTGATGCAGTATCAAAGTTGAAAGGAGATTTCGATCTTGTCTTAGTATCTGGCCCATCGTTGAAGCCAGATTCCAAGATAAGAGATCTTGGTTTTGTAAATAACCTTCATGAGATAATTTATGCGTCGGATCTTGTGATTTCACTTGCCGGAAAATCTACAATAGACGAGACAAAGGCATACGGCACCCCAGGAATTTTTATCCCAATCAAAGATCATTTTGAACAAGAAGACAACGCAAGACAGGAAGGATATACTTTTGATGATGTATTCAGATTGGAGTCACTTATCACACAAAAACTAGAATCGGGTCGAGCTGCTGTCCACTCTGATGGTGCAAAAAAAGCTTGGCAGATAATTTGCGAGTATCTCTGTGGGACGAATGCTTAAAAGAGGATTACTTTGACAAATACTGCGACTTGGAAAAGCTAGTTGTTGCAAAATTTGGTGGTAGTGCGAGTGGAATCGACGGTGAGTTTGTATCGGACATAGTTAACCGCATAAAAGAATTAAAAAAGCAGTCCAAGGTCATTGTGGTATTTTCTGCCCCATTAACCATGCATGACGGAAAAAGAAAATCCATAACGGACTTGGCATTACAAATAGGAAAAAAAGCAGAAGAGGGAATGAATCCTGATATATCACCAATTAAAAGATCGTATGAGAAGATACTTGGGTCAGTAAGCGACTCATTAAAACCAGAGTGTCAAAAAACAATCGATGTTTTCCTGCAGAAAGCAGTTCAAGCATTCAAAGATGCAAAAAGTAAAGGCTCCTTTGCCAACGAGATACGTTCAAGAGCACTTGCCTTTTCTGGCGAGATCCTAATGTCATATGTGATGGACTATATTCTCAAAAGCAACGGCATCAAATCGGATGTTGTAAGTTATGATGATTGGCCCATAATTACTGACAATAATATAGAGTCAACCAATTTTATTGCTTCAGAGTCACTCAATAGACTAGAACCACTTGAGCACCTCTTGCAAATCAACGAGGTGGTCTCAATAGGCGGTTTTATTGGGAAGACGGCAGACGGCGTAGAGACCACATATGAAAGAGGTGGCTCAGACAGGACTGCAGCAGACCTTGGCATATTATTTCACAAAAAATATGATACCAAAATAGACTTTGAAAAAGACAGTGCCGTAGTATCTGCAGATCCGCGCATAGTTAGCCAAGAACTTGAGGAGATAACACAGCTATCCTACAATGAAGCAAGGCTTGCAGGCATGTTTGGAATGAAGATACTGGATCCAATTGCGATCAAAGAAATCTTGGAAAACGGTGTAGACATGCCCATCATAATTACAAACATGAAGGATCCGAAAAAGACTACCACCATTACTAGAAAGTTGGACAATCACAATGGACACCCGCTAAAGATAGTGACCGGCAAGAAAAACTGTGCCATATTGAAAATAGAAAGTGTTGCAGCTCAGCAGCTCCTAGAATCTCTGGAAAGAGATCGCAGGTACAGCGAGTTTGTCATATTATCGCCATTTACTAAAGATGACATCGAGTTCACAAGGATTTTGTTTTTGGACGCAGATTATGTGAAGCGCAATGAGCGCTACATTCTAGGATTTGATTCTCTTGCAACGATTCAGTACAACCGTGGAGTCATCACATTGATTGGTGATCAGATGTGGCGCGTCCAGCAGATTGTATCAAAGGCAAGCTCACGAATTGGCGAGGCAGGCCTCAACATACTAAACATGGATGCGCAAGAAGAAACATCACGCGTCATTATAGTAGTTGATGATTCAGATAACAACATAGAAACAGCGATTCGTGCTGTACATTCAGAGAGGTCAAAAATAACCTTCACCTGAATGCTACACAAATCGCATATGGCCCCTCTGGGTTTTGCCCATGAGAGCCACGCTGGGTTTGTTCTTGGGCCTTCATCTAGAATCAGCCCGGCGTTACCCAAAACACGCGCTAACACTTTATCGTTATTGCCATATTTAGAGCTGATCTATATAGACTATCTAGAATTTTTTGCGAGCTAGGCATGCCTACGAAATCTTTTAGAATCAAAACCATGCGTATTACTTGGGGCGTCTTGATACCATGGCAGATGGCTACAAGATTGTTTTAACAGGAAGCAAGACTGCAGTAAGTGACTTTAGGCATTTCAGCTACATTGGTTTTTTGGGCTGCATCCCCTCTAACTATCCAAAGATTCCATTCAATGTCCAATTTATGGAAAATTTGTTTTTCCCCACTCAAAGTGATCAGAATGGGAAACTAAAGTACGCGCCATACTCACTTCGAAAAATCGAGGCCGCCCTTTTAGAATATGGATTCAAAGAAGATGAAGTCATTGTGGCGGATCCGCGTAAATTGCACAAAGCAATTGGGCCAAATACGAAAGCAATCGGAGTAACAGTGCACGACCCTATGGGCTACTCTGCAGTGTCTCAGCTGAATGCCTCTTTGTTTAGGCTCATCAACTGGTGGCCTGCACCGTCGTACACTGCCTTAGATTTTAAGAACTTTATTGCAAATCCTATTTTGAAAAAGTACGGTTCCAAGCTGATAGTTGGCGGTCCTGGAGTTTGGCAGCTTGAAGAGCATCCAGAGATGTTTTCCCAGTGGGGAATAGACTGCATTGTGACAGGTGAGGCAGAAGGATTGGCTGGTAAGCTTTTTGAAGATGCCATAAATGGTCAGTTACCACAAAGAGTTGCATCGACAAAGCCACTTCGTGCAGATGAGGTACCTACGATCAAAAACCCAGCTACTGGCGGAATAGTGGAGATAACTCGAGGTTGTGGAAGAGGATGTCAGTTCTGCTCTCCTGATCTTTTGGCGTTTGGAAGTATCCCTAAAGAAAATATCCTAAAGGAAGCAGGACTCGAGGTAAAATCAGGTCAAAGTAGAATTCTTTTACATTCTGAGGATGCCTTGTTTTATGGACGAAAGATGGGAAGCTTTGAGGTGAACCATAACGCAATAGTCGACCTTTTCTCCGCAGTCAAAAAGACCCCAGGAGTAAAAGAGGTAGAAACGGACTTTTTTGCCTGCTCGACTATCAAGTCCAGCCCCCGCACACTCAAGGCGATGTCTGAGATAATGGAACTTGATAAGAATCGCCCAGGCTACGTAGAAACAGGTTTAGAGACTGTAAGCCCTACCCTAGTCAAAAACATAATGCCTGGCAAAGTAAAACCATACGAAATCGAGGAATGGCCTGATGTCATAGACGACGCCCTTGGCATACTAGATGACAACCACTGGTTTACTGTAGCATCAATGATGACTGGCCTGCCAAAGGAAACAGAAGATGATGTTCTCAAAAACATCGAGTTCATAGATAGGATCAAACACCACAACGTCTTTGTGTGGGTATTTCCACTCATGCCGCTTCGTGCAATGAAAAAGAATGCTGCAAAATGGATGCCGCAGTACACACCGCTGCGCCAAGAGCTGATTTTGAAGGCAACACAGCATTCAGTCAATCTGATAAATAGAGAAGCGTCAAGGATTCTCAAGATTTTACCTGCGTGGGCGCGGCTGCCTGCTGAGGCAACACTCAAGTATGTCACAAAGATGACCCTGATGTACTTTAAAGGCACGCAAAAGGCAATCGAACAAGGCCAAGACAGACTGCAGCTCTACAAGGACTTTGAGTCAGGATTTTCTGACGGACAAGCAGTCATGCAGGTCTCAAAGGTGCTGACATACCACGACCCTAAAGGGTAAGGGCTTTCCAGCTCGCATTTGTAAAGTTGATAGCAAATGTCGCAATCATGTTAATTTGCTTAACGCTTCTTTCTCTTAAGCATGTCAGCATCTTTGATGCCTTCAAAATCAGGGTCGCCTGTAAGTACTCGTGCATCCAATGATCTTGCCGTCTGCAAAACGAATGCATCTCCAAGGCTAAAATTCGGTTTCCGCTTCTTAATGGAAGAATGCAATAAACCAACATTTTTGGCAAAATTCTCATCACCTGCTATTACTTTCGATAGGGAGACAATAGAGTCAAATGCAATAGAAGGATCCTTTCCCATCCTGTTCACTTTAGACACTACCTCTGCTACGGTCACTATGTTGGTGAGTGCATTGCCATCTTCAATGCTTGGTTTTGCTTTGTTGCCAAGTTCGCTCCCATCCAAATACTCCAGCCATGCCCAAGAATCAATGACGTATTTGCTCATCCAGTTCATCCTTTCTGGTCATAGATCCAACACCCTTAAGTGAACCAAACCCGCTTTTCCTTACCTTGCTTACTCTCAATCTGACCATCTCGCCCTCATGAATATCTTCATCCTCTGCTACCTCCTTTGGTATTCTGACTATCAGAGAGCCGCCAAGCTTTCTGGCTTTGGCTAATGTTTCATGCATGATTAATATGGCACGTACATATATTTAACTGTTAATTTAATTTTGTTATCTTTTATGTTTAATTAGTGTTGATAATTGGAGCTATCTCAAAACTAATCAATCGGTAAATTATTGACGATCTTTTGAGCTATTTGTCATGGATCCATGAAATTCCAAGAATTATTTGACGAACAGTATGGGTTCATATCAAGACACCTTCCACCACCTGCAGGCACGGCCAAAAGGCAGATGACTGCAATATCATCAGCGGCATCCAGTATGTATTGACCTCGCTGACAGCACTAACATTGTAGCCAAAAAAAAGCTCAAAGATTGGTTACGATGGAAACAAGAAGTTCCATGCGCAAAGATACATGTCTGTGTTGATCAATACTCGCTCCCATTGTAGATGGCTCTTGATCCGGCAAACGAGCATGACTCAATGAGGTTTGTCGGTATCATACAGTAAATCAAAATACATAACGGTGCCAGACCAACGACAAGGCCTGGCATACTTCGACACGGAACTGCTCATCGCAGAATCAAGAGGACAGATAGCGCATGACTTTTGAGTGTTCTTCATGGGACACAAAGGTTCCATAGAAGCAAAATACACAACCAACAAGGGAATACTTCCAAAAACATTGATGGAAGAAATGCGTGATGCTTTCAAGAGAAGCGAAAAGTTTCTTGACCTTGAAAAGACCGGAGAGGATCCGCTTGAAAAAGAAAAGGAAGAAGTAAGAGCGAAAATAGAATCGATGAGCCATGACGAAATCGCTAAAGTGCTAGAGTTCCTAAAGAACGGCAATACAAGCAGCGAGTCGTCACAACCGATGATGCAGAGAAGCTCATCGACGAAGGATGGCAGTACGTCGGAACTTTGCCAAATGGAAGGTCGTCGTCAAAATGTGCCCGGACATTACGTAAGAGCGGGTCTAGTGGTCTAACCGCAAACGGCCGGCGGCGGCCTGTTTTTTGACTCGCTAAGTTTCATTGACGTTATTGTCGTGGTTGCGGCAACAGCAGTTGCAGGTATGGTGATATGGTGCATCATCATACGAACAAAATAGTTATATTATTAGTATAACTATTTAAATTAGTTATATCAATAGTATAACTAATTGTGAGACTATGGAATGGGTTCCATCGTGGCTGGCGAAAATCTATGCAATAATGTATGCCGAAAAAGGGACGGCATGGTTTAGTTTTGATGAGGCCAAAACTATTCTAGGAATAAAGGAAAATGACATATTGTCATTTCGTTTAACGAAACTCGAAAAATCCGGATTTTTGGTTGTAAAAAGGGACGCAGTAGACAGAAGAAAAAAGTATTTCAGAGTTCTGAATCCCAATGACGTGTTTTTTTCATATGGAATAGAGTCGCAGTCGCAAACTAAAGATGGGATGCAACGTTTAGTACTTGCAACAAAAAGGATTGCTTTTGTTATTGGTAGAGCTTATGCAGCTTACATCCACAGTGGATACGCGGTTCCGGGAAAAATCGACATCTATGTTAAGAAGGAGGATTTGGACAAATGCATATCTCTGCTATCGGATAAGTTTACTTCTGTTTCGATAGACGATATGCTGGCCGAAAAAATAAGAAGAACAAACTTCCATCTCCATTCATCTCTGACTGAAGAAATGATAGAGGACTCTGTTATCATAGAAGGAATAAGATATGAATCTCCCGAAAGTCTGATAATAAACGGATTAAAAGAACAGTCTGATTTCTACCTTACAGATTCCTTTTCAGTATTGATTAAGAAAAGGAAAGATATTGATTTCAATAAAATTCTGAAGATTGCAAAGGCTGAGATGCTGGAGAGGGAATTAGGAGCGTCTTTGGAATTGCTGAATCACGAAGCAAAGAAAAGGGTCTTTAGCGACGAGATAATACGTAAGATACGCTTAAAGGCCGATTTGTCGAGGAAAAAGATTTTCCCGAAACAAAAAACAGAAAGCAATGATTATCCTCTCATAGGGGAAAAATGGAACCTCCAGATTACTTTGCCAAGGGCGTTTGTATCCAAGATTATTACTGATTTGGTGAGGTGAAAATATGGCCAACCCAAAACCAGAGGAGGTTGAGCGTGAGAGCCTCAAAGACCTCAAAATCATCGTAGAAAAGGCGAAGGAATGGGGAGTCGAAACGGTGGTCATAGGAGGCTATGCAGTAAGGGCGTTTACCAATGCCTACAGGCATACAAAAGATATCGATATGGCTGTGGCAAGAGGAGAAAAAGGAAGATTCACGGCCCTTCTCAAAGACCTGAACTATAAGCTAAGAGACACCGAATTCGGCCTTGCGGCAAGCAAAAAGTTCGACTCGGACTTTATAGATGTGCATATCAGCGTTGGGAAAATATACGATATTTCTACAAGCAATTCTTACCCTATTACAAAACAATTGTTCGATGAGAAGAGCGATTTGCTGGTGCGGTCTAGATACGATGATAATAGAAAGTTTGATACGACTGCACCAATAGTTGATTTGAATACTCTAATAATATTGAAACTTATTCCAAAGGGCAGACCTGAAAAGGATGCCATCGACATAATTTCTTTAATTTTGGATCAATTAGAGAGAATAGACATTTCAAAAATTGTAAAACAATGCAAAGAAACAGAGCTCACTGATCACATACGATCTCAGATTCAAGAGTTTGCAAAAAAAGTAAACGACGGTAGTATGGATAGAGTATGGTCTGATGTTACAGGTGCAAGACTGTCTGGTGTTCAGAGACGCAGTATTCAGAAGTTTCTGAGAGAATTGGACAACAGTTTGAGAAATTCTTAAGGTATCTGAACCCAATTGGGTCTGGAAACCGTCGGGCTCACCAGCTTTTGGGTCTGAGTCCTATTTATTTTTGCGAATTCAATTTCTTATCATGAAGAAAGGAAAGAAGTACAGGCATCTTCTTGAAGACAAAGACTTGAGAAGGTGGTACGAGAACAGGATGAGAGGCTCTGCTGTCACTGCAGATGTTTCTCTGAGGCGTCTTGGGGCTTTCTGCGAGGAAAACAGCGTAACTCCTGCCAAACTTGTCGAGATGGATGAAAAAGAATTGTTTGACTTCTTGCTGGATTTTGTTTCGTCGTCTGAAAAGAAAGGCTATGCCGGAAGTTACATTTCATCTACGATCAAAGCATTAAGGTCTTGGTTGATTTACAACCACAAGGATGTAAAAGGCAAGATAAAGATCAGGGGTCAGGAAGATACTCCTTCTCTTAAAAACGAAAAAGTTCCGAGTCAGGAAGAATTGAAGAGAATATTTCTTTCTGGTGATAAGAAGACTAGAGTCGCCTGCGTTTTGATGGCCCATGCTGGCGTTAGACCGGAAGTCATTGGAAATTATTACGGCAATGATGGCCTTCGAGTCGGTGATCTTTCTGAAATAAAAATAGAAGAAAACAAAGTTTCTTTCAGCAAAACTCTGGCGATGATTATTGTAAGAAGTGAGCTGAGCAAGACGAGGAATCAATACATTACTTTTCTTAGTGAAGAGGGCTGCAATTATCTGAAAGATTATCTTGAAGAGAGAATTATGGAAGGAGAGACAATAACAGCGGAGTCTCCTTTAATCACTCCGAAGTTAAGAATGAAGCCTTTCATTCGAACTGTGAATATCTGAGATGTGATGAAGATTGCAATTAGAAAGGCTGGATTTCCCTGGAGGCCTTATGTTCTCAGAAGTTTCTTTGATACTCAGCTAATGATTGCGGAATCTCGGGGAAAAATAGCTCACGACTTTCGCGTTTTTTTCATGGGTCACAAGGGATCGATGGAAGCTCGATACACGACAAACAAAGGAATACTTCCGGACGCTTTGATAACTGAAATGAAAAACGCATTTCTGAGAAGCGAAGAGTTTCTTGACTTGGAAATCGAAACGAGACAAACACAGACGGAAAACATTTCCAAGATAGAAGAGGTTGTAACATCTTGTCTGATGAAAACGCAGGAAGGCAGAAAGTTGCAACTCCGGAAGAAGTGGAGAAACTAATCGAGGAAGGATGGCATCAGTAAACCAGATGACATTTCTTAGTTTGTCAAATGTTAGCTGTCCGCCAGCCAGATTGATGATTGGAGTCTCTACCATCGTTCTCCTTCTATCTTATATTGAGTGAAGCTCTCTGTCCTTGAATCAAACCTAAAAATCGTGCTGGTCTTGTTTGTGGAGTGATAGAACCAGACATTCCAATTGTTATCTGTGGTTATTCCCTTTAAACCGACTTCTTTGATTGTGACAGTAAATTCTTTGATGAAGCCGCTCTGTTTTGTGTAGGTAGTCGTGTCTTCTACACTAATCGACTGAGGGTAAGCGTGTGAAATCAATGAAAATGAAAAGAATAGAATGAGAATCCACACTATTTTGAGATACAACAGATTCTGTGAGTTTGGTTACATACTTTAGCGTTATTTTACATTTCTGACATACACCCGATCCTAAAGGGTTCAGGCTTTGCCGCTCGCATTTGTAATGTCTGGTGGATTAAATATTAGGTAATGCGTATGATGTGAAACAAGAAACGAAGCATATCTTAAACAGCTCCATACGTAATTTAGGCGTGAGAGAACTAATTGAGCTACAAATAAGCCATACAGGACGATAAATCAGGAGATGACAGAAACAAGATGAATGGGAAGACAACTTTTGCCAGCTCAAGCAGGCACAGCTGCTAATATATCCTCACTTGGCAAGCTGCTTATCGTTAATCCACCATCATCATGTGGCATCGGGTTCGCACAAGAACCGCATTTTGGCAAAATTATCTCAGCATCATAAGCAACTTCACCAACGGGCTTGCCACATTTTGAACAATAGATCTGTCTTGTATCGTATATGTTCACATACTCACCTCGGTATCTTGCTGCAAGGTCTCTTACTATATGTGGTCTTATCCTAAGGCGCTTTGTTTGTCGGAATCAAACAAACATGGATGTGACGCGAGGCTGGGGCTCACCCAAAACAAGATCCTCGACTAGAGGCTTTCCATCAAGTATCTTGTTGGCATCATTTTCTCCTGTATTGATAAGTTCGTTTATTGTTGCTTCCGAAAAGTCGGTATCTTCAAAAAGAAAGTGCTTGTCTTCTTTTCTTTCTATTCTAACTATGTCTCTAATTACTGCACCGCGTTCGCATGCAAGTTTATGATACTCTTGCTCCAGTCTTTCAAAGCGTTCCTTTTCAGTTTGATCCAGAACGGACTCTTCCAAAATGTCGTGCATCTCCTTGATTATGGTAAGGTACCGTGTGATTATCTTTGACATACGCACATTATGATCGGTCTTGTCAATGTGCATGATGTCGCGTGCTCTGTGCCACGTCTCCATCATGTTTGTTGGCAGCTCGTCGTGCCTTTTTGGGAACAAATTCACGATGTAGACTTTTTTGTCGCGTTTTGGTGAAGCATCAATTATCTCACGCAACGGCGTGTTGCTCAATAGCGTGCCATCCCACAAATACTGCTGCCCAATCTTCGTCCAAGATATTCCGTAAAAGGGGTAGCCCGCACTTGCAAGGATGTGGTCTAGCTTTATCTTTTCTTTTTTGCTGTCAAATACTGTTGCACTACCATTCTGTATGTCAGTACAAGTCACGATGAGCCGCGGCCTACCATCATCGTACAAGCTATCAAAATCAACATGCGCTGCAAGGCTCTCCTTTAATGGCTCCAAATCATACAAGGCAGGGCAGAACCACCCAAAACTAAAAAAATTGGGCCAAAAACACAACGGCCTGAACATTCTTGAGTTTCCCCAAAGTGCAGACGTAAAAAACGCCCAGTACTCTCGGTAGGGGCTTGGCAAAAACGGCGGTGTGATCTTTTCTGCTAAAGAATGCCAAAAATCTTCAAGGCACTTTGCGGCATTAGAGTCCTTGCTTGCAGAAATCACTGTGGCATTTATTGCACCAATCGAAGTGCCAGCTATTATATCAAAATGAATGTTGCGCTTTTGCAGCGCCTTGTACACGCCGCATTCATACGCGCCAAGTGAGCCTCCGCCTTGCAGTATCAGGACTGACTCGTAGTCTTTGTCTGAATTCTGCATCCTGTCTTTTGCCACCAGTAATATGCAGCCATGAATCATTTAAGGACTTGATTACAGTTTTTGATCAAACATTGTTCTTGCAAACTATTTTCTGTAGAAGCGCCTTAGAGTGTTTGTGATGTTTTTTTGCAGATCTTTGTTGCCAAGCTCTGGAATTATATGAGTTGTGTTCAACTCTTTTTGCGGTATGGTGTTTGCTATTGCTACTGCAGTCAAGTAAAGCAGCTCCGGCGTGATCTTGCGGATCCGCAGATCCAAAATCGCCCTCATCAGATACGGAAAGACAACCGCATTGTTTACCTTGTTCTTGTAGGTGTAGCTCCCAGTCGCCACTATTCTGACGCCTGCCTTTTTTGCAACATCTGGGCTTATCTCCGGCTCTGGATTCGTCAGGGCAAACACAATCGGATCTTTATCCATCCGCTGAATGTTTTTAGCAGAAATGAGGTTTCTTTGGCCAGACACCCCGATGAAAACATCAGAGTCCTGCATCATCTCTGAGAGATCACCCTTCTCTTTATTCCTGTTTGTGAACGAAGCAATCTCGGCCTTGTACTTATTCATGTTCTCGGTTCTGCCTTTGTAGATGGCACCAGACGAGTCCACCACTATTATCTTCTTGCATCCAGCATAAGAAAGAAGTGAAGAAATCCCATATCCTGCAGAGCCGGCTCCGGCTACTACCACCCTAATTGATGAAAGAGACTTTTTTGTTATCTTGAGCGAATTGAAAAGTGCGGCAAGCGCTACCACTGCTGTGCCGTGCCGGTCGTCGTGGAATACAGGTATTGTCAAATTCTTTTCAAGCTCGTTTGATATCTCCAACACCTTTGGGAACTCGATGTCTTCAAGGTTTATTGCGCCAAAAAGCGGCTCTATTGCAGAAACGACCCTTACTATTTCAGATTTGTTTGTGGTATTCAAGCAGAGAGGATACGCACTTAACCTGCCGTAGTGACGATAAATGACTGCCTTTCCCTCCATGACTGGAAGCGCTGCATCGGGACCGATATTACCAAGCCCGAGTATTCTTGTGCCGTCTGTTATAATTGCGACATTGTTTGACTTGGATGTAAGCTCAAATTTTTGTGCAGGGTTTTGGTAGATCTGCTTGCAGACTGCGGCAACACCTGGCGTATAAATCAACTTGAGGTTACTTTTGTCCAGCGGGATCTTGCTTTGCACAAATATCTTACCCTTTGCTTTTTTGTGCAACAAGATGGCCTTTCGTGCAATCTTGCTAGTCATGAATTATGTATTGTTTGCAGCCGACTTGACTCTATGGGTGAGCTCTGAGGCGTCTTACCATCAATTTTTTTTAGCTATGACCAAGTCTACCTCATAGTGCAGACTTGCTCTCTCGTACAGCTTGAGGCACCATGGCACAAAGCTGGGTTTTTTTGTTTTTGGGTTTATGGAAAAGCCGTACTTTCTTAACTCGTGGCGCAGTGAATCAGCATACAGTGGTTCTTTGACTGACTTGTCACCACGTTCAAAGTCGTACGGGTCAGAGAGGAACAGAGCGCCGCCTCTTTTCAGCTGTCTTGCAAATAATTTGATTAGTGGCTTTGGTTCTACAAGTTCAAACAGATTTAATGCCAAGATGAATTCGAACTTTGTTTCCCCAAAAGGCTGTTCAAGTGAATCTGCCACAAAAAAATCAAGATTTTTTCCAACAATTTTTTTTGCTTCTGATATGGCATAGTATGACCTGTCTATTCCAAACGCATAGTCATAGTTCTTTGCAAGGTGTCTTGTCATGTAGCCAATTGAGCAACCGTGCTCTAGCGCGACGCCTGACTTTGAACCAATTAGTTTTCGTACAATGGAATAGAATCCGGCCTTTTGGTTTGCCAAGTAGATGTTACACCACCTTTTTTCTATGATGGAAAGATCAGTTGGTGTTCTGCGAATCTTGGTGAGTGCATTTTTGATAAAAGACCTAAGATCCGCATCTTTTGCCAAAAAAAGCAGCTCGCCTCCAAGCCTCGGCCTGTTTGACAGATAGGCTGTAAAATCATTCCACAATATCGGAACACCATCAATTATTGGATATTTGAGACCACATTTTGCGCAAATCAAAAATCCCTCCTCAATCTGCTCGGTTTCTCCAAGTATTTTGAGTTCCAGCATTCCATGACACTTGACGCAAAAAATATGCTTTAGACTAAACTTGTGCAAATTATCTTGTTCTACGAAAATTCGGATTAATACCTCTTTTCTGTCAAAAGGTCCAGTTAATGTTAAATTCACTCAAAAAAGGAAAAAGCTATGAGCGAGCTTGAAGAGTTTGCAGACGCCTTGCTTGATCAGATCTCAGTCGAGGTAAACGAGGAAAAAGACATTGCGGCGCTTACGGCAAGAATCAATGAGGACAGGGACTTTGACGTCAAGTTCGACTCCCCATCCCAAGTAATGGCCTCAATACGCAGCGGCCTTGAAAAAAAGATACAAGACTTTACAGGGCTAGCAGTCTCAGTGGATGTCAAAATCGAGTTTCCAGGACTTGAAGAATTAAAAAAAGTCAAGGGAAGAAAGGTCTTTGCGACACCAGATGCAAGAGAGTTCATCGACAGACTGTTTGCGGCACTAGCAAAGCAGGACAAATGGGCAATAGTAAATCTGATAAAAGAAGATGCGGCCAAGTTTCTGGTATACTCGACGTATGCAAAATCTTACATCTCAAAGATCTCAACTACATATGGTGACTATCTTGATTCTACAATTTTTATCAACAACTTTGTCCTTTCCAGCTATCCCCAGATAATTCTATACAAGCAGGGCCAGCCGTACCATACAAAGTATGAATCAGTAAAATCCGGCTATGTTGGCGCACTAAAGATGACACTACTTGAGGAACTTGTCCACTCTATTCAAAAAAACCTCTACGTGGAAAACAAAAAGGCAGTAATGGAGGTAAACAAGCTCAACGAGGAGCTCGCAAAGATAATTTTGGCACTCGATGATGCTACCGCAACCAAACTTGCAGATTATTTGCATCTTCCTGCAGTGCCAGACGAGTTCCCTCTCGCAAAAAGGGCAAACTTGTTCTTTACGCTAAATCCAGACAATTTTATCGTAAACGTTCTTGGTCCAGACGTGATGACCTTCACTAAGGTGGAAGTAGACCCTACCATTGGAGGACTCGTGCCGCAGCTTCTGGATATTTACCAGAGGTGGCTTGGACCAATTCAGAGGCACCATGCGGCATTTTCCACAATGGAGGGAATGGCAGAATTCTGCGTCCAAAACATACTCGGTGATGACAAAGACTTTGCCCAGTATCTGAGCATGTTCATGGGCACCGATGTTTCAACATACCAAGTACGAAAACACATGGGAAAGGATCTCACCTCGGCAGTATACCAAATACTTGGAAAATCTGCATTTGAGTTTCTGATAAACAACCCGCCAAACACGCGCGAGCTAAAAGAGCCACAGCTATATCTAAAGAGAATCACAAAATGAGCAAAGAATTCGATCCAATCGTCGCAGAATGGGTCACATTTTCATCCGACCCAAAGTACAACCTGGTGGAAAAATGCCTTAAACTTGCACAGCTGCTGGAGTATCCAAAGCTTGACATCCAGCTTTACATAGATCAGATAAACGAGATTGCAAAGTCGCTTAAGATCTTGCTCTCCGACGTAAAAAACCCGACATATCTAATCTCGATGCTAAATGAGCACCTATTTTCGACACTTGGATTTCATGGAGACACTGATGACTATTACGATCCAAAAAACAATTTCCTCAATGAGGTTCTTGACAAAAAAAGTGGCATACCGATTACCCTGTCGATAATCTATGTAGAAGTTGCAAGAAGAATCGGATTGGATCTGAGGATCTGCGGCTTTCCAAGCCATGTGGTGGTAAAGTACGGCGAAGAGATGATCCTAGACCCATTTGGCGGAGGCAGGCTGCTTGACGTCGAAGACCTCGAAGAGATTCTGTACCGAAACTTTGGTGAAGAGATCGAGTTCTCCCCAGAATTTTTAGACGAGCTCCCAGAGGACAAGGTGCTGATCAGAATAATCAGGAACCTAAAAAACTCATACGCCCAGTCGTACGCCTACCAAAAGGCACTCCAGTGTGTAAACATGATCTTGCACTCTGAGCCGGATTCGCCAGACGAGATTCGCGACAAGGGCATACTCTTGGACAGACTGCTAAACAAAAAAGAGGCACTGGGTTACCTAAACAAGTATCTTGAGATTGCACCAGAGGCTCCAGACGCAGACTTTGTTCTGGAGTTGATACGTGACATTAGGGAAAAAATTAATCAATAATTGAGGTAATGTCGTGGCCTTTCTTTATCTGCGAGATCTCGTGTCTTGCGAGCCTGTTTCGGAGTGCTTTTTTTAGCACGTCTACTTCGTTTCGAAGTACGGCTACCTCGTCTTCAAGCTTGGCTACACGCTCGTAAATCGTCTCGCCTTCGGTTGAACTCATGCTAATCTAGGATTAGGAAAAGAACTTAAAAATTTATGGGTAAATTAATTTCGCTACAGGTCGAATTCCTGGTTACAAGCAGCGCACTTGGCGTGCTCGGCTCCAACCTGGCCTAAGATGAAGATTCTGCCAACCGTCTGACATTTCGGGCAAAGGCCTGTAGTCACATTCTTTGGGGCAGTTCTAATTATTTTCTGAGTCTTTCTGCGTCCCATCGTAGGATTGAATTTGACGTCTACTATTAAATTTACGCCTCAAATTCACAAACCAATGAAGTTTGTG
>JBKBQK010000002.1:21349-28954 GCA_046292705.1 Candidatus Nitrosotenuis sp.
AAGTGATGGTGCACAAAAGGCGCTAGCCCAACTAAGAAACGGCCACAAGACAGGCCAGATGAGACCTGCAAGATTCCCAGAATACAACGCATTTGTGTACAATCAGCCGGATTTCATATCGAAGATAATTTTCTACACCTCGCCAAAATAGGGATAATCAAGCTCGTCTGCCACAGACAAATTCCCATTGACGCTCAAATCAAAGTCGCCATATCCAGATCAAAATCCGGAAAATGACATACATGTGTGTCGTGGAATTAGACGCCGTACTGTCAGTGATCAACCTCACAAGATCAGTTGGAATAGACGTTGGAATCACAAACTTTGCCTGCGATTCGGACGGACATCAGACACCAAATCCGCTCAACCTGCAAAAGATGCCAAGAAGGCAGAAAGGCTCAAACATCTACAAAAAAAGCCGTGCGGTTCTACCAGATAATACACAAGCGAATCAAAAACAAAAGAACGGACTTTCTGCACAAGCTGTCACCACAGTATGCAAAAAAACACGACATTATATTTGTGGAAAGGCTGGCAAAACTCAACATGGTAAGGAACCATTCACTGGCAAGAAACATTCTGGATTCTGGATGTGGCATATTCACAAACATGCTGGACTACAAGACCATGTTAGTTGAGGTACCGGCAAACACCACCATCATACACTATGCATGATATGTGAAATGACATCTTTACAATTGTAAAGGTTTGTTCTTAGTTCCGATTTGACACAAATACTGATGTGCCAAAAGCTCCTGTGTAGAATGTGTGTGGATGAAAAACTCGGTGTAAAATCAAGGTTTGGTTGGCGTGATTTCTTTTTCTGTTGTCTACACTGCAAGTCAAGATTCGAAAACGATCCTGAAAAATTTGCCAAGTTGTCTTGAACCGACACTTGCAGCCGTGATTGTCAATATAAAGGACTGTCTGATCAAGGTGACAAACAAAAGCTTTGATGAGAATATGAAGATAAGCGTTCATTGTTTAACACAAAAATCTCAAAAACAATCTCGCTAATCACAATCGCAATAGGAATTGCAGTAGTGGCAGGGTGGGTCACTGATGTGGCTGCACTAAAGTCAGTCGTGCCACAGCAAGTAACTATGAAATTCAGTACCGCGGTCTCATTTGTCCTTAGCGGCGTCATACTGTATTTCGTATCAAATCACTTTGCAGGCAAAGTGGGAAACGACCAAATCGCGATTCCAATTTCTAGCCTCGTAATATTTTTGTTTATGGCCTCATTGCTTACCACGAGTATTCTGGGCGTTCCAAACGGCATCGAGCAACTATTTGTGACAGAAGATCCCCCGGCAGTAAAAACGACATTGGCTGGAATCCCCTCAATTCCAACAATAACTAACTTTCTGCTCATCGTGGTAGTCGGAATGATATCGCTTAACAACTCTTACAATCTAAGACCAATCCGTTACATCGGGTGCATCATCTTGGCCGTAGGAGCAGTTTCACTGATTGGACACCTCAGCAACCAACCAATGTTGTATTATTACGTGGAAAACATCAGCACTGCCATGGCAATCCATACTGGAGTCCTGTTTGTGCTGATTGGATATGCCCTCATCCAACTAAAATTGCCGCAAAAACTGACGTACACGACTATAAAAATTCAAACAAAACTTCTCATCTTATTTTTGGCAAGTTCCATAATTCCAATAATCTTCATAGTAGGACTTGACTACAACGCGACGAACTTTGGCGTGCCACAAAACGGGGCCATGACAATCGGTCTAGTCACTACAATAGCGGTGATCTTTTTTTCGATCTTTACTGCAAGATCTATTTCCAAACCAATAGTCGAACTCAAAAAAATATCTACTAGGATCTCAGAGGGTGATTTTACAGTAAAGGCGCCCCAAAACTCCAATGACGAGATTGGCCAGCTCTCAAAATCATTTAACCAGATGATTGACAATGTGATCAAAGCAGAACGCCTCTCCACAATTGGGCTCCTTGCCTCAAGGCTTGGGCATGACCTGAGAAACAACCTCACCACTATCATGACCACTTGTGGAATAATGAGAAAAAGTCCTAGCTTTGACAAAAACAGGGATCTTCAGTGGCAAGTAAATATGATAGAAAAGGCGGCTCAAAAAATAAACTGCCAGATAGAAGACGTACTAAATTTCGTGAGATTTTCACCACTAAAATCGGAACATGTCGCACTCTCAAAAATATTGCACAACACAACCAAATCGTTGTACATTCCACCAAAGATCAAAGTAATCCTTCCGCAAACAGACCTCACACTTAATTGCAACGCAAATCAATTTGAAATAGTTCTGAGCAACCTGATCAACAACTCGATTCAGGCAATTGGAACAAGCGGCGAAATAGTAATAGACGCATGCGAAGACGATCACGACTCGATAATCAAAGTAAAGGATTCGGGGCCTGGAATTCCAGATGAGAACCTTACAAAAATATTTGAGCCGTTGTTTACGACAAAACAGCAGGGGACGGGTCTTGGATTGGCCACCTGCAGAAATATAGTAAGTCAGTATGGTGGCACAATCGAGGTAAAAAACAACCCGACTACATTTACCATAAAGATTCCAAAATAATCTTCTATCACATTCTTGTCGTCTAGAACGGACGCAAACTATCTAAACAGACATGGATCATACATTTTGTGGTATTCGAGTTTATCGTATTTTTTACTGCCTTCAAGTACATCTTCGTCGAAGGAGGAGAACAGGCCCTTGTGGCAATAGGGACGCTTGTCAGAATCGGATACAGGCAGACACTAAAGATAACGTTGATCGGTTTGGCAATGGGTGTAGTCTTGTACTTTATGTTCTTAAATGTAGTCGGATTTTTCCCAACAAATCCAGTAGAGATTGCACTTGGGATAGGGCTTCTTTACTTTAGCTATACTATGTTTAAGGAGTTTTTTGAAAAGGAAAAAGAAGACGATACAACCAGGTACAAGATTGGGTACTTTTATATCGCAATGCTTGAGTCAATTGAAAACTCTGTTGCATTGGCAACATTTAGCCTAATTGACATGGCAAGTGCAATAACTGGGGCTGGCGTCGCAATAGCGCTAGTAATAGTACTGCTGTGGGTTGGGATAATAAAGAAAATCCCTCTAAAGCTTACGCGGTTTGTTGCAGGAACGCTGCTTGCGCTGACTGGAATCCCTCTGATAATTTATGGGCTGGACATTCCATACCCTGAGATAATGCACTGGCTCATTCCGCCGCTGTCGTAACGGTCTAGTTAATCTTTGCAGTAACTGGCACGTTATGCGACATGCTGTACATTGCAGGGCACCTCTCAATGGCCATGTTGAGTATCTGCTCTAGCTTGCTTTTGGCTGCGTTTTCTGCTTTGACGTCTAGGTTGAACTCTATTCCACCCACTATTGGCTCATCTGCAACATCTAGTGTCTTTGCAAAGTTGACGTTACACTGTGTACTCACATTTAACTTCTCAAGCTTTACTCCCTGCGATGCGGCAACGCCAGCAAAGGTGCCAATAAAGCATGATGTGATTCCTGCAATACAGTACGCCATTGGTCCAAGCCTGTTGCCACTTCCACCAAGAAACGAAGGTGAATCAATCTCTATTGTTTGCTTTCCTTTCTCGTATGACAACTCGGTTCTGAACTGGTAGCCACTTGATGGATCTAAGATCCATTCGCCTTCCAGTTTGACTGGTTTTATTAGAGATTGCTTGTTTGTTTTTCCACTTTCTACTGTTTTTGATACCTTTTCCAAATCCACATTGTTTACAATCATGGCATCATGATTTGTTCAAGGTAATTTAAAAGTGATGAGGGGATTATTGCTTTGTCGCACAAATCGATAGAATCGCAGTTTTTGTATGAATATTGATCAAATCTGGTCATCATATTCTGAAACTCGATCATGTGGACAACTATTTGCATCTAATTTTAGTCAACAAAGCAGGAATTATCAAACATGGCAAGAAGATCACGTACTCATCTAGTTCACTTAATCTTGATAATCCATTTTTTAACCTAGCCGAGTGCTTGCATTTTCATGCGTAAACCGTGTCTATCTTCACCATGGTCAGAAACAGTGAACGTATTGATATCCCCCGGTTAGCCTTTTCGTATATGGTTCTGTCATAATTATGGCTCATCTACGTGGAATAGTGATGCATCAAGCATAGATTCTGTTTGCTTATACGCTAGTAGGAAGTTGATCAAATTATGAGAAAAAAATACAGTCTGCGTGAAATATGGAAAGAAGATAAGATAGTTTGGTCTGCCATCATGACCATTGGTATTTTGTTTTTTCCAACTGGGTTCATTCACGAAGCTGGTCACATTTTGGTTTGTGTTAGTAATGGTTTTGATTACACATTCAACATAGGGGATCTTGTTTTCAACGTTTATTGTTCAGATTCACCACAACCTATTGAACTGTATTGGGCTTTGGGTGGCGTTTTTGGAATGATTGGCAGTCTGTCGTTGTTGACTTCAAAATGGGTCAGAGCCAACAAAGGAGTGTTTATTGGTGTTGTTGTTACGGCATTTGACCATTTACAAAAAGCAATATTTGAAACGACTTCGCATTTTTCGTATCTTTCTAATTTAACGTTACTTATTTTCATGGGCGTCCTCTCCTTGATTATCTTGTACGGACTGTTGTGGCATTTTGGTTATCGGCCTTACAAAAAATCCTAGTCCAAACGCAAATACGCAGTGAAAAATCCATTCATACAAGACTTGCGTTCTCTGTCTCACATTTATCGTCACCTTGACGATTATCCATGCCTTGTCAGCTGGAGTCTGACCGTCTAAGCTCATGTGCGATCTAAGTTGTGGTGTAGTTTTATTGCTGCAAAAACTGGCCTAGAAACAATGTTGCGTATTGCTTTTAAGACAAAAACGATGAGGTATGACATTGTTTGATCAAAAACTCTACAAGATATCTTCCATATTGCTAATCTCAATACTGATTAGCTCAGCTACAACAGGTGTCTCGTTTGCGAACTCGCCAAAAAAACAGCTTGCAAACAATGTTTTACCACAAGACATAGTCTGCAAACAGGGGCGTGTCTTGGCAATAATCTCTGAAAAAACCCCCCTCTGCCTCAAGCCTTCCACTGCGGAAAAACTTGAAAAAAGATGGGGTGCAGTCATTGTGATCTTAGAGCAGGTACCACAGAAAGCAGAGTCAAAAAAAGTAGTGCCAACTGAGGCCAAGGGCTCTAAAATCAAAAATCAGACTGCAAAGACACAATCAAAAATTGAGAGCGTTCCAGCAGCGGGGGGCTCCACTGTGAACTTTTACATCACAGACGATGACCTTAACACAAGCCCAAACGGAATTGATGTGATCAATACCGCAGGCCTTCTCGAATTCACAATCAGCGGTGTTCAAATTGAGGGCCCACAAACTATGACTGAGACTGGGGTCGACACAGGTAGATTCTATGTGAAACTGGTTCTCCCAGAGACCGTAAACGGAAGACCATTGACGCAAGATGACATCGTAGTGGTAAGATATTTTGATCAATCTGACGCAGCAGGTGAGAGCAGGACTATATCATCATCACTTCCACTTTCAAGAACATACGCGCAAATGGAAAAATCTGGGGGACAAAGAATCGGCCGCGACTTTACAGTTAGTGTTTATGAACCTGATGCAAACTTGAACTCTAGAGAAGTCGATAAGATCCCGCTTTCAAGCATCGAGTTTAGGGCAGAGGGTGGCATCAGAACCACTCTGGCAAACTCTGCATTTGATGCCAACTCATCACACCTCTTGGAGACTGGAGAGAACACCGGAGTCTTTTCAGTAGTGATCAAGATTCCGCGCACCATAGGTGGCAAGACGCTGCACATTGGAGATTGGTATGAGATGCGGTACATTGATGCATCTACTCCTTCAGGCACCAGCGAAAAAATAGTCCTCAAGGGAAGGATTGGATAATTTCTTCAAATCCAAACTCTAACTATAATCCCAATCAAAAAGCGCGGGGGATGGGATTTGAACCCACGCGTCCTTACGGACATGGGATTAGCAATCCCACGCCCTACCAGGCTAGGCGACCCCCGCTCATGGGTTGCTAAGGACACTCCGTAAATAAATTCACTCTTCGGTGGATCTGGTGTAATTGTCGACTAGGCTTTGTAGTGGCATTTTTTTCCCTCCTACTATTTTCAAGTCCACATGAATCTTCTTGTTTTTGATGGTGATGATGTTGTATGTGTTTTCAAAAAATCCTCTCATTCTTTCAGAGGATGCAGTTCCTGCATTTACTATGGACAATTCCTTAAAGTTCCAAATCCATGGCCTGTGCTTGTGGCCGCACAAGACCAAACTCACCTTTGTCGCAAGAATTGTGCGCAAGACGTCGCCGGCATCAATTACCTCGACCCGGGCAGAGCCAGTATCCGGAATTCCAATTAAGTGATGGTGCATTGCAAGAATGATTATCTTGTCTTTGAATTTTTTGACCGTCCTCTCAAGCCACAGGTTCTGCCGGTATCCTACCTCGCCTTCGTCCCTGTCAGGCCTTGCAGTGCCCAAAGTAACCACTACAACATCACCAAGCTCGTTTACCGTATCGAATGGAAAATATTTCTTAAAATGCAGATATCCGGTGTTGCGATAATCGTGGTTTCCAGATATAGCGATTATCTTTTTTGTCTCAAGTCTGGACAGCAATTTCTTGCATTTTTCGTATTCTTTTGTGAGGCCCTCGTTTGTTAGGTCTCCAGTCACTATGACCGCATCAGGTTTTAATGCATTTACCTCCTTTATCACCTGCTCAAATATTTCCTCTCTGAACTGTGCGCCCACATGAATGTCAGACAGCTGAACAATTATCATATGGCTTGTCTGTAAAATTCGCCGTATTTAGTCTTGTTTTCAATTTGTGATCGACTATAGGAAATTCCATTTTTCATTGCACCTAATCTTCGATCCATATATTCAATCAAACGTGATGACGTGCCAAAGTCAAGTTAATGGACTCAAAAATGAGTGGCCATTCCACGGTTTGAGGGTTCAAATCCCTCCATCATCGCATATTCTCGGGATAATAATAAAGATGAAGACCGTACAATGCCCCGTTCAAATCCCTCCATCACCGCATATTCTCGTGTCTTTAAAAGTTAGTTTTTGGAACAATAGGTAAGGTTTCTCAACTCGCTTCAGGCAAGGCGGTGACCTGAGAACCTCATTTTTGTCTATCAAAAAGTAATTTCATAGCTTGCTCTGATACTTTCATAACCACAATTATTCTAAAACAAATTGTCTTCAAGAACAAATTGAATTAAATAGGTAGGCTCAAATCAAATCACTGGTTTGGGCAAAAAAGCAACCGTGATCAAAGGAGACGGGATCGGCCCCGAAGTAGTCGACGCAATGCTCAAGGTTCTCAAAGAATGTAACACCCAAGTCGAGCTCGTGCTTGCAGAGGCAGGCTCTGAGCAGTGGCAAAAAAACGGAGAAAAAGACCCTTCGTACATCCCAGAAAAAACAATGAAGCTGCTTGAAAGCACGGATGCTTGCTTTAAGGGACCGACCACCACAGTGCCAAAACCAGGTGCACCAAGAAGCGTCGCAGTCACGTTGCGCCAAAAATTTGAGCTGTATTCCAACA
>JBKBQK010000003.1:0-27684 GCA_046292705.1 Candidatus Nitrosotenuis sp.
TGTCTAGACGCTGTACGTCTCCTTGGCCCATATCTATTTTGAGCTGAGTGGCATTCTTCCTGTGTTTGTGATTCTGACGTTGCTTATTGCGACGAGGTCCTCTACTTTGATTGCGTCTATCTCAAGGCCGTATTCTGGAATATTTACAAGCATGATGATAGCGAATACGACGACTGCAGCTGTCGAGCCGCAAATCGAAACTACAAGCACCTTGTTCATATCAAGTATGTGGGTTCGTGTGATTTTAGAGATCGCTTCCATGATGCTGCTTTTTTGGTAGTTTTTGGTGTGCGGTTTGTATAACCATTCATTACCAATCATTACCAAAACTTTATATACCATATATTGGTTGTAATAACCAATGGATGGAAAGAAATACCAACCCTCAAAGAAGAGTCAGGTAGACTTACATCCGAATCAAAAGGTGCAAAACAAAATGTCAACAAACGAAAATCAAAAAGACGTATTTTCAGTTTACACCAAGAGTTTTGACAAGGTAAAAAGCGCATTTGAGAGAGCATCTACCCAATCCCTGCAATCATACACAAATCTAAGCCAGGAGCTCATCTCAACATGGAGCAGCTTTATCCACACAACGACCGCAATTCAGCAAAGCATTGCAAACAAGGTTGGGGTCAACACTGCCCTGCCAGAGACTACAATCACTGCAGTCCAGGACGCAACTGAGGCATTTATAAAGACATTTGAGACCAATAGCAAAGTTGTCCAAACAGTCTTGGATGCAACAGTCCAAAACATCAAGACAATCAACCAGAATGCAAGCGCATTTGCAGACCTAAACCAAAACATCGTCAATTCTTGGATTAGTGCCTGGAAACCACGAAACTAAATCCTTTTTTCCTTTTTTATCAAACAGGGCGACAAGACCACCGGACTTGTCCGGTAGTTCACATTCTGAAATGGAATGCTGCGTCCAGTGCTATAGCTACAAAAATTATCGTCAGGTATGGTGCAGTCACTTTGTAGGCCTTCCAAGCAAAGTCAGACGTCGGGTTTTTTGTCAGCTTGTAGTGATATGCAAGCATCAGGCCCCCGCTTGCTGCAGCAATTGCCAAGTACACTAATCCAAGCCCAAATGCATACAGTATAAGCGAGTATGGGAGCAGGATTGCAGTGTTTGCCAAAATATACTTTGATGTCTTGTGCATTCCAATCAGTACCGGTAACATAGGCACGTGAGCCTCTTCGTAGTCGTCGCGTATCTTCATTGCAAGGCACCAAAAGTGCGACGGCGTCCAAACAAACACCAAGAATCCCACAAGGAAGCCGAGCAGATCTATTCCGAGTGGCGGAACAAAGCCGGTTGCAGCAGTCCATCCTGCCATTGATGCAGCGCTGCCTGCAAAGCCACCAATCACAATATTAGAAGAGTTCTTTCTCTTAAGCCACACCGTGTACACTATTACGTAAAAAAAGATTCCAAGTGCTATGAAAAATGTAGAGACTAAGTTGAGCATAAACGCGGCATAGACTACCGATGCCGCAGAGACTGCAAGCCCGTACATGAGTACGGATCTTGGCTTGATGCGCCCAGATGGAATTGGGCGGGTACTTGTCCTCTTCATTAATGGATCGATGTCCTTGTCATAGTAGTGGTTTAGTGCACTAGAACCTGCAGAGGCAAGAGCACCTGCGATTGTGATGTGGAGCAGCCCTATCGGATCAAGTTCTGGGCCTATCAGCTTTGATGCAGCATACATTGATGTGACTGCTGTAATTACCAGTAAAACCACGATTCTTGGCTTTGAGACCTCAAGGAGTTCTTTTGCTACCAAACTACTCAAAGCGCTTCCCTTAGCCATATAACTCTATTTTGTATTCTCAGACGATCAAAACTCATTTGGTGCAAGATTTGACTTTTTCATTTGCTATCTTCCAGTTGGTAAACGACCAGTACTGCCCAAGCTCGTGCTTTATTTTGATTTCATCGCAGTTCATTGCCTCTATTTCGGCCTTTTCTTGCATTTCTAGCGGCACCATGACTGTCTGTTTGTGATAGACTACGTATCCACCAAGTCCTGCACCCAGTACCAAAAATACGAGTGGTATTACAAACATTGGATCCGCCATAGCTAGCCGTAAAGCTGGTAGATATTTGAGTTTTTTGAACAACCAATTTGCAAATAAGCTGAAAAATTAGCTTCCAAGCTAAACAGGCAATATCACATAGCGTTGGCAAACGTGATTCAAGGATTGGAGATGATAATCACACACAAAGGAGTTCTTGTTAGACATGCAGAGCTTGCTCCACCAAAGTGGACGGGGAACCCATACAGGGAGGAGCAAAAACGTGTAATGAGTGCGTTACCTCCAGATACGACGCTTTGTGTCGGGCGTGGAAACAAGAAGCATTAAGATCTCAGAATACCCCAAGATGGAGAAAGCAATCTTTCTCGAAAAGATCGTGCTTAGTACTGCAAGAGGTACTGGGACACGAATTCTCTAATTTTTTAGCACCAGATCTTTTCTTTGAATGTCCACTTTTTGTTTAGAATAAAATTGCTAAACGCAGCGCATGCTACTGCCAAGACAAGAGCAATTGGATACTGCATTTTGTAGTTATCGACAAGTAGGTACACCATCCCAAGCTGCGCCACAGCCCCAAGTGAGCTGAATCCGATGAATTTGCTGTACTGGAACAATGTGTGCCTTGTTGTAAAGTTACGATCCTCAAATGTCCATATCTTGTTGAGCGCAAAGTTGCTTGTCATGGACACCGTTATTCCGATAATCGTGGCGTGCAAATACCACAGGTTGGAGACTACGCTTGAGAACAGTGAAGACACAATGTAATTTACTGCTAGCCCTATTGCGCCAACTGTATAGAATCTTCCCGCCTTTGAGAAAAAGCTGACAGATGTCCTTTTTTCTTCTTTTGCTGCCTCCTTGCCATACCTGTACAGCCTCCAGACTGCCTTGAAATAATCAAATACTGTTTTTGAATCAAGCTTGCTTGCGCCAAACTTCCTGTTTGTAAATGTGTATGGAATCTCCAGAATGTTTTTGTTTTTTGTCTTTACTAGGATTTCAAGTAGCATTTTGTATCCTATTGCATCAAACTGCAAACCCTGAATGACGTGTTTTTTGAATGCGAAAAATCCAGACATTGGATCTTTTGCTCCAACGCCGAGGCCGCGCTTTGCAATCAGTGTGGCTATTTTGCTCATCAGTTTTCTTTTGAGTGTCCAGCCTATGATGGAGCCGCCCTTGACGTACCTTGATGCAATCACTATGTCACATTTTGGCTGCTTAAGTGCTTCAAGCATTTTTGGCAGAAGGCTTGCCGGATGAGATAGGTCACTGTCCATCACTATGATAGTGTTACCTGTTGCATACTGAATGCCTTTGAGAATTGCCGAGCTTAGGCCCTCTTTTGTCTTTCTTTGAATGACGTCGATTGTGTGATTTGCAAGCTTTTTCATATCGCGAAGGTAGTCCTCTACGAGTCGTGCTGTTCCGTCAGGCGAGTTGTCATCTACGATGATGGTCTGAGTGGTCGTGTTCTTTGGAAGGTTCTGCTCTATTGATTTGAGCATCTGTACTATGTTTTCGGACTCGTTGTAGGTTGGTATGATAATTGAAACTTGCGCATTTTTGTTCCTGACGGTCTGCTCGTGAGTCATAGCTGATAGTCCCCTTGAATATAGATATTAATTTTTTATCTCAATTTGTTAACGAGTAAGTGAATTTCTTTAAAAGCCTGCCTCTAGGGGGTCAGCCGGCTTGATGATCTCACGCATCAGAATCGTAGCAAAAGAGCCACGCTGCAGGACAAAGCTTACTGTGTCTCCATTTGCCTCAAAATCTCTGCAGACAAGTCTTGCAGTCCTAAACCCACCTTCGTTGCTTGCCTCCTGCATTTCTTTGAGGTAAAACTCTGCAGGCGAGATCTGCTCATCTTGAAGTATCTTTGAGATGTGAAAGTCAAACCTCGTCTTTTTGAAATACGAATACCCTACAAGTGGGATCGCCAGCTGCTGGTCGTCCCTCATTTCATATTTTCCAAGCTCAGAGTTTTTGTCGTAACATACGTCGCCTTGTTTTGCAGAAAAAAGGTCCTCGCCAAACTCAAATGCGCGGCTCAGAGTCAGATTGAAAAGATACGACTGGTACGCGTCAACAAAGAGCCTCCTAATTGAAAGCGGCAGCTTGTAAATTGCTTTTTTTGGATCTTGGTGGTGTGCCATTTCTTTGAGGAGTGTTCTCTCAAGATCCATCTGTTTTGGTATTATGTGTACTAGTTCTGCAAACTTTGAGGGGTCAGCCATTTGTTTTCTTAGGTTGGTGTTTTCTTGCGAGTCGTGCTCTGATGTGTGTGAAAGAATTAACTTCACTGCCTCATCAAATCTTTTTTGTACGAGGGCCTTGCCAACCAGATGTGTGACAGGCCTCTTTGAGCCAAACCTTTGGTATCCATAAAAATTCAGAACCTTGTCTGTTTCCGAAAATTTTGAAACATCTCTAGTTGCGCCGCTTATTTTGATGGTGAATTTGTTTCCTTGCATGTCTTTTGCAGAAAGCGGTTTTTTTGCAAAGCCGATCCTTTGCAGTGCCATTTTTTCATCAAAATAACTTGATAATGATTTTGTTTTTGTCATGGAACAGACATATTGTTCCGTTTCAGCATATGTGTCCTTGAGGCCCAGTGCCTTTAGCCGCACCCCGAATTTTTTAAGAATTGTTTGCAGGGCGTGGTTTGTGTCGATTCCAGATTTTTTCAGCTTGTAGATTGCAAAGCCGTCCTGCTGCGACAGCGACTCAAGGAGCCTGTCTGAGAGGATCTCCGAGACTGCAAAGTCTTCTCTGCGCTGTCGTATCTTTCCACCACAGCCTGAGAATTTTGTGGTGTAAACTAGGATGCCAATTTCAGAGTCAATTTTTGGGATCACGGAGTTATGTTCACGGTTATGAAATTAGAAATCGTCACATCGTTTGTTCTTGCCGAAAGTAGAATCTTGTATGTTCCAGGAAGAGCCGAATCGCTTGTCGTAATTGAGGCCTGGGCAGTCTGCGGGCTGTTCAATGTCAGACTTGACGCAGACAACTCTACTGCGATATCATCAAACTCGGAAGTGGTTTTTGCGGATAAGTCGACGTCTGTATTCAGATTTGGTGTCAGCTGCAACTGTACCGTTACTGTTTGGCCTCTCTGTACTGCAACCTCTCTTTGATCAACTTCAAACTCAAATGGGAGCTCTTTTGCCAAGTCCACTACTCCGATGTTGTTTTCGACCCATTCTGTAAACCAGACTTTGTCTCCTGTAGCCTTGAAACCAAAAACTTGTGCTATTCCACACTGGGTTTTGCCGGCGCAATCTGCCCAATTTGGATTCTGTGACGGCACCTGATATTCGACTAGCCTTTCATTATCAATGTTAAAGACTGCTATTGCGTTTGCAATCTGCTCATTGAAGATAAGCTTGCCGTTGTTCACCTCAGTCCAGTATGGCCCAGAGACAGGGGACTTGATTACGCCTGTTGTGTTGCCGTATGCAGATGGCCTCGGATCGGAGGTGAGGTACCTGGTGAATTTAGAGTCGGATGGAGTGAATTTGAAAAACGAGTTGCTTGAAGTGTCAGCAATCCATATGTTGTCGTTGTGATCTACTGAGAGGCCTATTGGTGTTTCAAGTGATGGTGGTAGGTTAAATGCCTCGGAGAATTCCAAGGTAGTTGAGTTGTCAACTGGGTTTGAAGCTGCAAGTGTTGTGTATTCATTATAGTTGAACTTGACTAGCGCACCGCCCTGCCTTAGAATCCAGTTGGTGTACCACACGTTGCCATGTGAGTCCACATCGAAGCCTGAAACAAAGGAACCAGGTATCGGCGTCGGAATGTTTTGGTATGACTTGTCACCAGTCTGTTTTGTGTCAAAGAAGCTGATCTTTCCTCCGTAGAAATCATTTAGTATTATTTGACTGCCTTTTATCATAAGATGTTGAGGTAACGACTCACCGTTTGCAGGATAATTGATTCTCTGGTAAGAGCCGTCGGCAGTAGAAAACCTCCAAATTGAGTCGTGCGCATCATCAGTGTACCAGATGTTTCCATCATAAGAATAATCCATACCCCATATCATGGAACGGCCCAACTCAGGCCACATCGGGTTTGGATACTCTGTGAAATACTCATTTGTTGGGTCAAACTTTGCAATTTTGCCCGTGTTTGTCTGTGCAAACCAGACTGTACCTTGCGGATCTACTGTAATTGCCAAAGGCTGCGTGCATGTAGTAGGTATTTTGAATTCAGACACGTATGCGTTTGATTTTGCATCACCAGTTCCACAGAATCTAGGCCTCTGATTATCTGGGAAGTTGTCTGCCGGTGTGTCAGTAATGGTAACCTGTTCAGTCGAGGGCGGCGGCACGCTCTTTAGTGCCAAAGTCAGAGTTGATGTAACGAGTATGACTGCAAAAAACCCTGCAACGATTATTCCCTTTGTCTTTGTCTTCACATTTGCGACTTTGAGTTACCTTGTTATATTTATTGAGGATATGAGTATGCTTCTAGAGAAGTTTAAGCTCACTTGTTATTTTGTCGACTAGATCCTCTGGTGCCGGGCCTATAGAGATGCATGTAAATGTACCTGGCGCAATCTGCGTGTGTCCTGCATCGGTTACTTCGGCCCATGGAAGCCCAAGCTCGATTGCAGCCTTTTTTACCTCTTGCAGCTCTTTTTCGCTGTTTACCTTGAGCACTATTTTTTCTTGACCTCCCCACCATTTCTCAAACCAGTCTGGGTGCGACTTTCTTACAGCTTCAGCTCCAAGGACGCATGCATGCCCCACTTGGGCTGCAATCTTGCCCTTTCCCATTCCAAGGTCTGCCCTCACTACAATCACCTGCTTTATTGCACTCATCATGTATGATGAGCATGCAACCATTGAAAAACTTTTGAGCAACCAATTAAATTAATCTGCAATCAAGAATAACAAAATGTCTTATGACGTCATAGTTGCTGGCGGAAGTGTTGCAGGACTGTTTTGCGCAAGAGAGGTAGCGAAGGGTGGGCACAGCGTACTCGTAATAGAAGAGGATTTTGAGGTGGGCACGCCAGAGCACTGCGGCGGCCTAGTCTCTATGTCCGCCTTGGAAGATCTTGGCGTGGTTCCCTCACAGAAGACACTTGACAGTCAGATCCAGGCTGCCACACTAAGTTCACCAAGTGGGGAAAAGATCACAATTGATGCAAAAAAGCAAAACGTTCTGGTAATCAACAGACGAGAGTTTGACAAACAGGTCGCATATCAGGCGCAGAAAAATGGTGCCGAGATCAAAGTCAGGACATCGTTTAAGGAAGTCAAGGGCAACACAGCTGTCACCTCCGCAGGTTCTTTTGATTTTAAGATGCTAGTTGACGCAAGGGGCGTCGCTGCACTAATCCAAAAAGACAGAACAGGTACCCTCCAGTCTGCCCAGTACGAGATCTATGCGGACTGGATACAAAAAGGACTAGTTGAGGTAAATTTTGACGCATCCAAGTATCCAGGGTTTTTTTCGTGGGTCATACCTGCAGGAAATGGAATGGGTAAAGTGGGAGTGGCAGGCCGCGGCATCAACGCGATGCAGGCACTCGAAAAACACCTTGAGCAAAAAGGCAAGCATTCTGTAATCAGAAAGGTCTTTGCTCCAATCTGGGTCAATGGTCCAATCAAAAGCTTTGTCGATGGCAACACAGTTATCGTGGGTGATGCGGCAGGCCAGTCCAAACCTACGACCGCTGGAGGAATATATTCTTGCGGAATAGGCGGAATTCTTGCGGGCCGTGCAATATCTGCATTTTTGAAGACGCAAAATAAGGTTGAGTTGGAAACATACCAAAAAAAATGGGAGGAAAAATTCGGAAAAGAGTTTGAAAAGCAGCTTTTTGCAAGAAAAATGCTTGAGCGACTTGACAACAAGACGATCGACGGCTTGTTTGATGCAATCACGCCACAGATGATCCAGGACATTTCAAAAAACGACGATTTTGATTTCCACACGTCTGCTCTCATCAAGATGCTGGGCTTGAAGGGTTCATTCAAAGTGGCGCAGACGATTTTCGGCTCAGAGGTTCGAAAACTTCTCAGCTAAAGCCAGCAAGCTATAAATGGAATGCAAAAAAACAGCTGCCATGTCAACATCACTGACACTTCCAGTATGTAGTTGCTGCAACAAGCACATCATGCCAAATGACAAGTGTGTCAAATTCATGTGCCCAGAGTGCGGCTCTGTTTTGATTTGGCGATGTGAGAGCTGTAGGGAAGCAGCAAGATCATATACTTGTGAGTCGTGTAAGTTTCAAGGACCGTAAAATGGCACGCCTGCTTTTAATTACAAAGATCCTCCCTACTGGTTCTGAGATCAACCTGGACGATCTGGCAAAAAACATCCAAGGAAAACTAGAGGGCGGAATCCAGCTTGAAAGATACACAAAGGAGCCTCTTGCATTCGGCCTCTACTACCTAAAGGCAGAGTTCAATTTGGACGACAAGGAAGGCCAAATGGACATGCTTGAAGGGACAGTAAGGTCTGTGGACGGCGTCTCAGAGTTTGAGGTTCTCAACATGAGCCGCAAGTCAGTCGATGTGAAGTGATTCTACTTGGCGCGAAAAGATGAACCCTTGCAAATGCGAGTCGGTGAGGCAAAACAAAGAGATGTTGGCAAAAAGAGGGCAAGAATTGGCCCAGACGCTATGGATTTTTTAAAAGCAAATCCAGGGGACATAATTGAGATCACAGGAAAGCGCACAAGCTGTGCAGTTGTATGGCCTACAGACGAAGACGACAAGTTCTCAGACATTATCAGAATTGACGGTCAGACAAGAAAGAACATCGGAAGTGCTCTAAATGACATTGTAAAGATAAAAAAAGTAGCACCCAAGGTGGCAAAGTCAATTGTTTTGACTCCAGTATCAGATGTGGTCACAGTAGACAAAGAGTTTACTGATTTTGTGAAAAACCGCCTCAAGGGACTTCCTTTCTGCCAAGGTGACGAAATATCGGTCATGATTCTAGGCAACCCAATGGACTTTAAGATAGGCAAGACTTCTCCAAAGGGAATAGTAACAATAGACAGGATCACCGACTTTTCAATATCTACGGAAAAGGCAACAGACAAAAAGTCACGTGTCACCTACGACGAAGTAGGCGGCCTCAAAAATGAGATAAAGATAATGCGCGAAATAGTTGAGCTCCCACTTAGGCATCCTGAGATCTTCAACAGACTCGGAATCGAGCCACACAGTGGCATCCTCCTGTATGGACCACCTGGCTGCGGCAAGACACTCATTGCCAAAGTCTTGGCATCAGAGTCGGAGGCAAACATGTTTTCAATAAACGGTCCAGAAATTATGAACAAGTATTACGGCGAAACGGAGGCAAAGCTTCGAGAGATCTTCAAAGAGGCAAAGGACAACTCACCTAGCATCATATTCATCGACGAAATCGACGCAATTGCGCCAAAAAGAGAAGAGGCTTATGGTGATGTGGAAAAACGTGTTGTGGCCCAGCTTCTCGCATTAATGGACGGCCTCACGGACAGAGGAAACGTCATAGTTCTTGGCGCAACAAACAGGCCTGACAGCGTGGATCCGGCACTTCGAAGGCCAGGTAGATTCGATAGGGAAATCGAAGTCTCGGTTCCAAACGTTGACGGAAGACTGGAGATTCTGCAGATACACACTCGTGGGATGCCGATTGCAGAAGAAGTAGAACTAAAAAGGCTTGCGGCGGAGCTTCACGGATACACGGGAGCAGACATCAAGTCGTTGTGCCGCGAGGCAGCACTCAAGGCAATTCGAAGATATCTGCCGGAAATTGATCTTGAAACCGAAAAGGTATCAGCAGAGATTTTGCAGTCAATGGACATCAAGCTGATGGATTTTTACGACGCCATGCACGAAGTAGTGCCCACAGCCATGAGGGAGTTTTACGTGGAGCGACCAAAGGTATTCTGGCACGATGTTGGCGGCCTCGACGAAATAAAAAGGACGTTGCAGGACAACCTCATCGTAGCACTAAAGGAGCCGCAGAGATTCTACAACATGGGAATCAAACCGCCGCGCGGAGTTTTGCTGTATGGGCCTCCTGGATGCGGCAAGTCGATCTTGGCGCGAGCTGTAGCTACTGAAAGCGGAAGCAACATGATACTTGTGCGCGGCCCTGAGATCCTCTCAAAGTGGGTTGGTGAATCAGAAAAAGCTATCCGTGAAATATTCAGAAAGGCAAAGACATCAGCACCATGTGTGGTCATATTTGATGAGATGGATTCTCTTGCAAGAATGAAATCGGGCGACGAAGTTGGAATAGGCCAGACCATCCTGTCGCAGCTCCTCACAGAGATGGAGGAAAGCGGTTCATCGCGTGTTGTGGTAATTGGAATAACGAACAGGCCTGACTTGTTGGATCACTCTCTACTCAGGCCTGGAAGGCTAGAACCCGTATTGTATGTGCAGCAACCAGACGAAAAAGGCAGACTGGAGATAATTAAGATACTCACAGAAAAGATGCCGCTCTCAAACGACGTTAACTTGGAAGAGATCTCAGTTTCAACTCAGAACTACACCGGCGCAGATTTGGCAGCATTGTGCAGAGAGGCAGGAGTCAATGCAATGCAGACCAATTCTACAAAGATCACAAGTGCCAATTTTGCAGCCGCACTCAAGAAGGTAAGACCCTCCATCACAAAAGAGGTCGACCAGTGGTACACTTCAATAAGGGAAACTATTTCTAATGTTGTTCCAAAACAATTAGACAAGACGTTTTATGGTTAAAAATGGCAGACTTTCCAATAAGAAACATAGTGTATGAAAAGATCAAAGCCGCAGGCTCGATGACAGACGAGGAACTGCAAAAAGCGCTCACAAAGTCTGGAGTCAGCCTTGCGCAGGACAAGTTCAACAAGGTCTTGTTAGATTTGGAAATAATGGGCCTCATCAAGGTCTCTTGGCTCACAAAGGACACCCGCAGAATCGAGGCCGCAGTTGAAGAAGTCGAAGAGGATGAATACGATGAACAGAACAAGGAAATGATGGAAAAGGACTACGAGGCTTCTTTTCCTGGCTTGGAAGAATCTTAGACCAACACTAGTTTTTGGTTCAAATCCTAGCTGGATCCATATCATGTAGGGATTATAGATAAAGTGGTAGATTTGACTCCTAACGAAAATAATAGAAATCGTTGTTATTTCTTAAAACAATTTCTGATCTAACATTACGGTGTATAATACTGTACAACCAAAAGCATGTAATTGCCAATGCAAATGCACCAGAATCATTTCTAACAATCATTACAATATCTGCACGCAAGATTAGAGTGTGTTATTATGTCGCCTATTTTAAAATTAGTTACATCTTCGCCTACCGCAACCACATCACCTGCTACATCTGATCCCGAAATGTGAGGCAATGGAATTGCAATTGGAACGCCTCGCATTCCCCAAATATCATCAGAGCGACTGCTTTGAGTTTGAGAATTATCTCGTTTGATTTCGGTTTTGGATCCGGTATTTCTTTTATTTTGAGGATCTTTGCATAATTGTCATCCGGTGCATATTCTTCATAGACTAGCGCTTTCATGACAGCAGTTGATTTTGCTGGTATTTAGGAACTTGGAATACATTGTAATGTATTGTAGCGTTCCAGTTTAAGTACAGTTTTTCTGAGATCATAGTTATGAGAATCAATTTTGAGTTTACCAAGTTTGATGGAGGATCAGAAAATTGGGCAGTACGTGTAATGGAACGTGTTATCAACATATGATAACAAAAGGCAGTCCGAATAAAGGGAAGTATCGTTTTGGTCAAAAACGATGTCAGATTTGCGATGTTTATGTTAATTGGGAAGGATTACGATGTCCATGTTGTAACTTTATGTTGCGAACAAAACCTCGGAATACAAAATTTAAGATTAAGTTAAAACAAGCTGTCAAGTAAGAATCAATGAATCATTGTGTATATCCGATTACTCTGGATCAAAATTGGATCGTTTATTTGTCCTAGCTAAGACCTATTCTCACATCAAGCACCTTGCAGCCCTTTCCCTGCTCCATGACAAGAACTGGATTCATGTCAAGCTCTTTAATTTCAGGAAAGTCGGTCACAAGCGCGGATAGCTTCTGTATCAGCAACGACAATTCTTTTTTGTCTGCGGGTTTTTCTCCTCGAACTCCCTCAAGCAGTTTTTTTGTCTTAATAGAATTAATCATGTCATCTGCCTCCCTGTCGGTGACCGGTGCCAACCTAAATGTGACATCCTTGAGAACCTCGACATAGATTCCTCCCATTCCAAGCATCACAACAGGGCCGAATCCTGGTTCCTGCTTTGATCCAATGATGAGCTCCTTTCCGCCTTTGACCATCTCCTGAACCAGAACTCCTTTGATCTGCGCCTTTGCATTGTATTTTTTGGCGTTTTTGATTATGGTGTCAAATGCATCTCGCACCTGTTTTTCGTCTGCAAGGCCTACCTTCACTCCGCCTGCATCAGATTTATGAATTATTTGTGGCGATGCAATTTTCATTACCACTGGGAATTTGATTTTCTTTGCCACCTTGATTGCCTCGTCTGCAGTCTTTGCCAAAATACTTTGTGGTAGCGGAAAGTCATACGCCCGAAGCACCTCTTGACCTTCTTCTTCCAGAAGGTTGGTTCTTTTCTGGGCCCTAACGGAGTCAAAGACTTTTTTGACTGTTGCTTTTTTTGCCGGGAATTTTGTTATCTTACCTTCTGGTGTGTTGAGCCACTTGCTGAATTGCAGCATTGCTCGCAGTGCACGTATTGCGCCTTCGGCATATGTATAGTATGGCACTCCCCCTTCTGCTAAAATCTGCTTATTTGTAATTCCCTCGTCAAGGCCCATCAAAGAGGCAAGAACCGTCTTTTTGTATTTTTTTGACATCTCGACTATTACTTCGGCTAATTTGTCGTAGTTTAGCGTAGCCGACGGCGTACACATCACGACCGCAGAGCCAACGTTTTTGTGTGCAAGAACTGTATCAAGAACCCCATGGAACCTGTTGTAGTCTGCATCACCCACAATGTCTACCGGGTTTCTTGAGCTGCCCCACGGCGGAATCACTGCATTGATTTTCGGCCTGATGTCCTCAATTGAGGCCAGCTTGATTCCGTATTTTGAGCAGGCATCAGTTGAGATGATTGCAGGACCTCCTGCGTTTGATACTATAACAAGATCGCCTTTGAGCGGCAACGGCTGTTTTGAGAAAGCTACAGCATAATCAAACAGCTCTTCCATGGTGTCAACACGTATTGCTCCTGCCTGATTCAGCACTGCGTCATAAATTTCGTCAGAACCCATCAGAGCTCCAGTATGCGACATTGCGGCCTTTGCGCCCTCCGGGCTGCGGCCTGATTTTAGAATTATTACCGGCTTTTTGTGCTTCTTTGTGATTTCCTTGCACACCTTGAGGAACTCCTGGCCGTTTCCCATGTCTTCAAGATACATCACTATGACTTTGGTCTGATCGTGCTCTGCAAGCATCTTGAGCAGATCGATTTCGTTGAGGTCGGCCTTGTTGCCCACGCTCACCACAGCGGAAAATCCTATTCCCTGTGCGCTTGCATCTTCCACCAAAGCTGCGCAGATTGCGCCGCTTTGCGACACCAGTGCAATTTGCCCTGTTTTTGGTGTAACTTTGAGAAAAGTGGAATTCATCATCGTCTTTGGGTCAAGGTTCATCACTCCAAGGCAGTTGGGGCCTATCATACGGATGCCGTATTTTTTGACTATTGATTTAAGCTGCTCTTCGAGCTTTTTTCCTGCCTCGTCTACTTCTTTGAATCCTGCAGTGATTACTATGACTCCTTTGATCTTTTTTTTGCCGCATTCTTCCAATACTGCCGGAACAATGTCGTTTTTTGTGACCACAACTGCAAGATCAATTGGCTCTTTGACATCAAGTACTGTTTTGTATGCTGGCATGTCAAAGACCTTGTCGCGAGTCGGAGAGATTGGATAAATTTTTCCTTTGTATCCCTTCAGGATGTTTGATGTGATGGTGCGGCCCACGCTTCCCTCCTTGTCAGAGGCGCCGATTATTGCAATGGATTTTGGTTCCAAAAGGGAGCCAGACATATTTGTGGCTCAGAGTTGATTCGTAAATAAAGCTATTCTTGAGAACTGACATCGGCAAATTTGCTTGATTTCAAGTAACACACAAAAATGCGAATTTTAAAAAATTTTGTAAATTTAGGGGGGAACGGATTTTAGCTACCAAGCATCTTGCCTGCCAGATTTTCAGATCGCGGAATCCACACCAGCTTCAGGTTCGGCAGCTTGCTCATGTACGACCAGGCCTCGCGCGCAAGCTCGCGGAGCTGCTCAGAGTTTATTGCAAATTTGTGGTTTAGTTGGGAGACGGTGTTTTTAGAGTCAGAGTATATTGTGATCTGATCTGTTGAAGAGCTCAGCTTTTTTAGAGCTGCAATGATTGCCAAGTACTCTGCCTGGTTGTTTGTGATGTTTGGTTTTTTTTCGTAGAAGGATTCACCTGTCTCTTTGACAAAGTACCCATAGCCTGCGTTGTCGCCGCCAGAGCCGTCCACGTAGATGCTAAGTGCCATCCTTGTACAACCTCGTCAACTTGACACCAAGATTTACGACTCCCATATAGATTACAGTTGAGATCACGTGTGCAATCACCGACGCCTGGTACGCCTCGTAGTCCACTGAGAGAAAGTAATACTGCAGTAGCCACCTTGCAGTAAGATACACTACTTCGCCCACCCCAAGTGATGAAACTATCTTTACCAGATCTGTTTTGAGTCTGCCGGTATCTGTCTTTCCTGATTCCAGCTTGTACTTTTTTCTGTTGTCAAGGTAGAACAGGCCACCAAAAGTCGAATAAAACGTGACAAAATCAACCACCACCGTGTATGTACTGTTGATGTGGTTTTCCTGCTCTGAGAGGAGCTGTGCCACGAAAGCGGAAAGTGAGATTGCAACAGCAAACGCAATTATCAGATTCTTGTTGAGCTTGATGTATTCTTTGTAGTTTTTTTGCAACAATTTGTCAAATATCTCCTGTTTGATAAATCAGTTTAGTCCATCGTGATCTTCAAGAAGATCAGAATTCCTGCAAGCTCGGCTATGTGTACACCAAGAAGGTATGGGAATATCTCATGGGAAAAAAGCTGGGACATTGAAAAGTACGCGTATGCACCGATGGTGTTGTGCAAAAACAGCATCACCGAAAACACAATCATGCCAAGAGACATCTGGGCCTTAGTCTTTGTATACATTTTGCCAAATATGAATATGAGAATCCCAAGGACGATCATGTTGGCAATAGACACGCCGGACAAAATTGCAGAAGTCGTCTCCATTTAGAAAAACCACACTCCATAAGCTTATTTACTTTTTTCCAGTTTGCTTGCGACCTCATCAAAAGAGTCCATGTTTGCCTCAAGAAAGTTTGAAACAAAAAAAGTCATGTTGTATTTTTCGCCTATTCGCGTTATGATGTTGTTTTTTTCCAAAACCGAGATATGATGCAAGATTGCCTTGTAATCAAGATTCAGCTCCTTTGCAAGCTGGTTTGCATTCAAGGGGGTCTTTCTTATTTGTTGGACTAACCTGAGCCTGTTTATGCCGCCTCTTGAGCCTGCAAACACGAACCATAAAAGACGCTTGGTATAAGGGTCGTTTGCCACGATGTGCAGTTTTTTTGTAAAACTAAAAACGTATTGTGCACAAAGGCGCCGTTGCACCTGCAAAAGTAATATTACTAAATTCGCCCAACTGATATCATGATGCTAAACTACGATTATCCGCTATACAGGCCTCCCTCCGAGGCGCACTCACTCATATTTCAGGTGACTTTGGGATGCTCTTACAACGAATGCTCATTTTGTGACATGTACCGCTCAAAGGAATATGTGGAGAGGCCTTGGGACGAAGTAAAGGCCGAAATCGACATTATGGCCAAGGCTATGCCGCAGACGGCCAGAATATTTCTTGCAGACGGCGACGCACTCAATCTGCAAACCGACTACATGCTAAAGATCGTCAAGTATTTGCGAGAAAAATTTCCAAACCTTGAGAGGATATCATGCTACGCCATGCCTATGAATGTATTAAAAAAGAAACCTGAAGAGCTCAAGGAACTGCGCGATGCTGGCCTTGACATGTTTTATTTGGGAATAGAGAGCGGCTCCGACATTATTCTAAAAAAAGTAAGCAAGGGCGCAACGTCTGCTACCATAGTGAGGGCCTGCAAGAAGGCAATGGATGCGGGCTACACTCTGTCCTGCATGATAATTTTGGGCCTTGGCGGCAAGACATATTCCAAGGAACACATCCAAGGTACTGCCCAGGTGATTAATGCTGTTGCGCCCCACTATGTAGGTGCTCTTACGCTATATTTGGAAAACGGAATCAAAGACGAATTCCTCACAAAGTTTGGCGAGCCGTTCATTCCTGTGAGCGACGCTGAAGCGCTAGACGAGCTTGAGGACCTGATCTCACAAATCGATGTAAAAAACGAAGTCATATTTCGTGCAAACCATGGCTCTAATGCTTATACCATCAAGGGGACGTTTCCGCACGACAAGCAGGCCATGTTGGAAAAGATATCTTGGATGAAGCAGCACCCAGAGGTTGCCCGCCCGCAGGGTCTGCGCGGATTCTAGAACCCAAAGAGATTTTCTACAAACCCAATCTGGTACAGTATGTTTGCGCCGATAACTAGAGAAAGAGCACCTGCCGCATAGCGGAATATTTTGCTTATTGATGGTGTTTTGGATGACAGTGCAAAAGGCAGCCCCATCAGTCCGCTGATCAGCGCCATGCCAAATATTGAACCGATGCCAAATAGCAAGATAAAACCGATCACCGTGGTTGCGTTGCTCAGAGTTGCTGCAGTCAGAACCACCAAGCTGCCACTTCCTGCCATCCCATGGATGCACCCAATCAGATATAACTTGTGGCCGTGTCTGTGGTCATAGTCGTTGTGGTTGTGTTCATCAAAATGGATCGTGCCGTCTTGGTGGTGATGTGGGTGTCTGTGTGTGAGCTTGATTTTTTTATTCAAAATTGTAGTTATTGCCAAAAACACAAGCATCAGTCCGACAACAAACTCGAAGCTTGAAAAAACGTTTTGTTGTATCTTTACTGCGAGGCCATACACCAAAAGGCCCATCAGAATCAGTGTTGTGGTGTGGCCTGCGCCCCAGAGTGCGCCAAGGGCTGATGACTTGAGTGTACCGATCTTGATTGCTTGTTTTGTGGAATGTGCAAATCGCCTTTTTGAGATCTGAGTGCCAACGGCCGCCACATGATCAGGCTCAAATGCGTGCTGCAATCCTATCGTGAGGCCGAGTCCCATGACAAATACTGGCGACAGTTGGCCTATCTGTGACAATATCTCTTCCATGGTTCAGAATCGCTGTCAAGTGCTTGCTTAAAAAATTTCTTTGATCTCAGAGACTTTCAATTATAGGCCTGAGGTGAGCTGGAAGTTCCGGAAGTTCGGTGTGACTTTCATTGTTTTGGAGTGTTTGCGGGCCTATCCTGCGCACACGTTGCGTGCCAATGAGTGTGTCTATGCTTCTTTGGGCATCTTTATCCGACAGAACTGATTTTAGCTTTTCAAGCAGTACTGCTTCGTTTTCGTATTTTTGTATGGCATACTGCACCAAAATGAGTTTGTCGTTGTAGGAAAGTTCCATTCTTTTTTGTCTGCCGCATTCATCTAAAAAGATTCCCAACCAAAACACCTAGATATGAGCCGCCTCAAAATCAGATCCTTGAATGCAAAGAGCGCAAATGATTCCAAAGTCGAAGTCATCGCAAGAATGTTCCCCTCTGATGCAAACCCGGCAGGAAACGTATTTGGCGGCGAAATACTAAAGCACATAGACATCGTGGCAGGAATAGTTGCCCACAGACACTGCCGTACCAACGCAGTCACTGCAAGTATAGACCGCGTCGATTTTCTCAGACCAGTCTACGTCGGAAATGCATTGATCCTAAATGCGCGCCTCAACTGCGTAAGAAAATCGTCAATGGAAATCGAAGTCAAAGTAGAAGCAGAGGATCTAATCAAGGGCACCAGGACTTTGACTGGGACTGCCTTTGTCACCTCTGTTGCACTGGATGAAAATGGCAGACCTACACCCGTGCCGCCTATGATTCTAAAGACAAAGGACGAAAAGAAGAGGTTTGCAGAAGGCCTAAAGAGGATGCAACGGCGCATAAGGGAAAGAAAGAACAGACACTCACACCACGTGGATTAGATCCTTTAGCTTTCGTCTTGATTTTGGTGGGCGCTTCATTTGCGGGTATCCAACGCACAGAATTGACGATGGCCTCAGCTTGGTGTTGAGGATCTGCATTATTTTTTCTTCATTTATCAGCCCGATCCAGATCGAGCTTAAGCCCAGTGCCGATGCTGCAAGCTGAGAGTACGCGGCTGCAAGAGTTGCGTCCTGCAACGAGAATTTGGCCAGAGTCTCCGGCGCAAAGTCCATTTTGACGCGTTCTGGATTCATGCAGAATACGAGAACTACCGGTGCGTTCACATATGGCTGGTTGTTTGCGGCCTCAACCAGTCTCTTTTTGACCTCTTTGTCCTTTATGTAAAATACCTCAAAGCCTTGAAAGTTGCCAGCAGTAGGTGCGGTGTCTGCTGCAGCAAGTATCTTGTCGACCTTCCACTGTTCCACCATTTTTGATGTGTCAAAATTCCTAGTCGAGCGTCGAGTTGCCATGACCCTGAAAAGGTCGCTTTCTGAGATCTTTGTCTTGCTTTTTGGAATAAGGACTGAGCTGAGCTCAGATTCGTCGTCTTTTTGTATCTGGATGGACGGCAGGAACTCCTTTGGGTAGATCTTGATTGGTTTTGGTTCGTGTGGTATTTTTTTGAATTCTAGGATCTTTTTTGTAAGAATCGAAGTCTTTGCCTCAAGCACCTTGTGTTCCTTTAGGTAGAATTGTGTGGTGTCCGTATTTACCAAAATGGTGCTGTACTCGTCCTCAAGCTCAACTTTGCCCGTCGAATCCTTTGCAAGAAGCTCTGAGAGCGAGTCGAGTTCGTCTTTGTTGAGGACGACTACGTCCTGATCGTCTTCGTCCACTCCACTCCAGATCAGCCGGCAGCCGTCCTTTGAGATGTATGATGGTTCCACTCTTGAGAACTTGCCCATGATGGCAATAAGATTGTGGACTAGAAATTAATATTGTGGTTATGTCAATGAATCCATCCCAAGCTAGCAGAACCACACAAAAATTGTTATAATGCAATTCCAATTTACAGCCATGGACAAAGTAGACATCGGCTTGTCACAGGGCACCCGACAAAAGGTCGTAAATGCGCTAAGCAAAATCCTTGCGGATCAGTACGTCTTGTACACAAAGACAAGAAACTACCACTGGAACGTAACTGGAGAGGAATTTAGCGAGTACCACAAGCTCTTCGCAGAACAATACGAGGCCCTAGGAGAGGACATCGACGATGTGGCAGAAAGAATACGCTCCCTTGGGGCAAAGACGCCTGCCACGCTGAGCGAATTCATCAAGGCGGCAAGACTCAAAGAGCACCCAGGCAGGTACCCAAACGCCAAGGCCATGATACAGAACCTGCTTGCAGACCACGAGGCCGTAATCCACACCCTCAGAAATGATATAGAACTGTGCGATGATGTAGATGATGTAGGCACCGAAGACTTTCTCACACAGCTCATGGAAAAACATGAAAAAACTGCGTGGATGCTAAGGTCGATTCTTCAAAGATAGATCCCCCTCATTTTTGTCTGTTGTTTTCGGAAATCATTCCTCATTAGATCTACCCCCCTCTCCATCAATGAAGGATCCACCAACGCATCAAGCTGTGGCCTCTTCTCGTAATAAGCCTTGACTGGCGTCTTCAGGTCAAGGGTGCCATGTGGCTTGATGGTATTGTACCATGATATGCATTCCCCCATAGATGAGAAGAACCTGATCTTCTTCTCAAAGGTGTCAAACCACTTTTCTATCTTTCCATTGGTCTGTGGATGGTTGACCCTGTCCTAAAGAACTTGGGCTTTCTTGTTCGCATTTTTGTATGATTTGTTTCAAATCCAATCCAAAATGGTGAGCTCAGATTCACTGAATCCAATCATTACTTCATTTCTCTAACTCATCTTCATCGCTCTGTCTTATCTTGCACACACAATGAGAATAGCTTTTCTATACCATTTGCAAACCGTGATGTTTTCAGCACTGATAATCAAACCGCTCCCTTAAAACACGACTGTGCGTATGACTGTCAGGGAATGATTGCAGACCATCCACTAAGGGAACTCTTGCCGCTTTCATTAATGACGACTCCGTGTGTCAGCATTCAAAGGCAGGCCAAAATAGAAGAAGCAGTAAGCCTCCTGGTGCCTTATCTTGAATCCATGGCAGATTCGCTTGTGGTGACGGGAGACAAAAACGAGCCAATCGGCGTCGTAGGCGGAAAGGAGATAGTTGAACACCTCTTGGCAAATCCATCAAGGGCCCTCTTTGAGGACAGAGTAGAAAAGCTCATGTCACCTACCATCACCAGAGTTACAGGTACTACCACACTAAAAGATACCATACTATGGTGGCAGAAAACGGGCAGGGCTTTTTCCATAATACCAAACGCAATTGGCGGATTTTCAGTAGTTTCTGCGCGCAAGCTGCTCGAAGTCGGCAAGACCTCGATGACTGACATGAGGGTATCTGAGCTTCCAAAAAAGAAGGTAGTCACATTCAAAGTCGATTCCACCGTCAATGAAGTCATGAATGCGATGATCAGAAACCGAACCCGTAAGCTTCTCTTGGAAAACACAAATCAGTTCATCAGCGACAGAATAATCATAGAAAAGATCTCAACTGACCTAAACTATTTACGCAACACCACAGACTTTCTGAGTCTGCCTGTAGTGGGCTTTGGCCTCGAGTATGCCAAGGTGATCACAAAAGACATCATGGTAAACGAGCTTGCAAGTATAATGTTTGGCATGGAGCACCCGTATGTAGTATTTAGAGATCAAGTGGTCAGCCCCTGGGACATCTGTTTGGCTCTTCTCTCAGACAGGATGCAGGAATACTCGTAGATTATAGTGTTAATCATGAGGATGTTATGCATCAGGTACAAAGATTATTCTAAAAAACGCCTTTCAAATTTTTATAAATCATCAATTTATGTTACTAATTTCAAACTATTGGTTTCACCCTGATTTTCAATATTTTCCCATTCTGTTTTAGTTGGGAGTTTAATGAAAAAGCTCGTTCCTACTCCCATCTTGCTTGTAAATGTGATTGTGCCTCCATGTCTTTCCACTATGCTTTTGCAGCTTGTGAGGCCAAGGCCTGTGCCAATTTGCCTTGTAGTGAACAATGGATCAAAGATCTTGCTCCAGAGGACTTCTGGAATACCTGGGCCTGTATCTTTTACTTCTATTTCGACATAGTCTTTTTCGGTATGATTCTCCGATACAATGATGTAGATGGTGCCTAGTTGGCCTTCCATTGCTTGTATGGCATTTAAAATAAGGTTCACGAACACTGCGCCCATTTTTTCAGCATCGCAAGAAATAACCACATCATCTTGTGGTAGGCGGATTTCAACATTGTGCGGAATCACGATTCTTTCAAGAACATCGCCTAGCAGCTTGGAAATTTTTATATTGGTTTTGTGGATTGGTTTCTGCTTGATAAAATCTAGAACATCATCTAATTGATGTGACATTCTAAATATTGCTTTTTCGAGTCGTAGCCATTTTTGTATTTCATCTTCATTTAGCCTATCTGAAAGACTTAGTTTGAGTATGTCAGATGTGTTTTTTATCACATTTAGAGGATTGCGAAGATCATGTGCTATTCTTGCGGATAATTCACCTATTGTTGCAAGTTTTTCAGCTTTTAGCCTGCGTCTTGTTTGTATTTGTACCTGTTCTTCAAGGTGTTCCTTCTGTTTAATCAGCTCTTGTTTTGTTTCTTCAAGCTCACTGACGGTTTCTTGTAATCTATTGTTTACTGCCTCCAGCTTAGCTTGCGTTTCTTTCAGCTCATTGATCTTTTCCCTTAGAAGAGTGTTTATCTCTTCATTTGAGAACTCTCGCATAAAGAAATACGGACTATTCTGTGGCACAAATTTCGATTTTGTGTCCATTTTATCTTGGTTTTCGGCATAACTGTTTCCGTTTGAAAGTTTTTTTATTGTCACATCAAAGTCTTCGCCTAATTTCTTTAAATTTTCAATTCTTGCGATCCCTTTTTGAATGGAAGCGTTTACGAGTTTTACGTATTGACTAGTGTCTTTAGATTTGTCTAAAGTTGAAAGCGTTAAGGCGTTTATCAGTGCGGGTCTTGTCCTTTTTTCGAATTCTTGATACTTTGGAATTTTTCTATCAAGATGTTTTTTAATTATGCTCCCAAGTGAGAATTTGTCAATCGTTTTTTGAAGTATTTCTTCAATTCCAAGCTGCCTAGCTTGTTTGACGAAAACATGTTCAAGCGAATCAACAAAAATGATTGTAGTGGCTATCTGATGTATCCCTACCAGCTTCTTTACAAAGTCTAAAACGTCGACGTTTGGCAGTTTACTGTCAAGCAGTGTAATCTCTGGCACATGTTTTTCATAGGTAGGAAATAGTTTTTTGCCGTCAGAAATCTCAACGAAATTGGCGTCTATTTTTACTAAATTCACAGCATCTTTGACATAGTCACGAAAAAGCTTGGCATCGTCTGCTATTAGTATGTCAATTTTTTGAGTCAGATCAGCATCACACCATTGATTAGAACTAGGAAATTAGCTAAATCCATGCCTGTCATGAAAGCTTAATTGTATTTAGAAATCTGTTTGTTCGGTTTTTTGTAGCAGCGAAAGCGAGTAGCCCAAAATATTCAAAAGCCACTTGTTTTTTTCACAATATGATGAGCGGTGAGGCGTGGTCCAACCTTGACAAAGTCGACCAGAAGATAATTGAGATCCTAAACGTAAACGCTCGCACCCCCTCAAAAGACATTGCAGTCGAGCTCAGAAAACTCGGCCACGACGTCTCGGACAGAACCATCCGAAAAAGAATAGAAAGACTCGAAAAAAGCGGAATCATCAAAGGCTACAAGGCAGTTCTTTCCGATGTAGCAGAAACAAATGAACACGAAGCTTTGTTTTTAAAATTCAAGGTGACAAAATCTCTTGAGACTTTAAAGGAGTCAATCCGTGAACATGTAGTTTCTCTTCCGTACTATCTTTTGGTTGCAGACATGGAAGGAGAATGGAACATGCTTGTCATACTGAGAGTGGAGCGTGGCTTCAAAAACCCGGCATCAAGACTCATCGAAAGGTTCTCAGATGACATCATAGACTACAGAATAACAAAGTTCGACTTTAAAAACGTGAACATCGTAAACATGTCGCTCTTACTTCTTTGAAAGCAAGTATTCCGATTCAGCAGTGGCAAGTGCGTCTTTGAGGTCATTGATTGTGAACGGCTTTTGGATGAACGCAAGTGCGCCTGAGCTTATGGTGTCCTTGACGCGCTTTGTCGTCTTTTCGTCTGCCGTGATTAGTATTATTTGAGTGTCGGGCTTTAGCTCAAGAATCTTTGATGCCACTACATCTCCGCTTGTGTCAGGTAGCCCCATGTCGAGCAGAATTATCGGGTTTTGCTTTAGCAGCTTTTTGCATCCAGCTAAAGCATCTTTGCCGTTGTAAAACGATTCTGCGTTTGTGTATCCAAGATTGTTTAGGTGGTTTTTGATTTTGAGCACTGTTGCCTTGCTGTCATCTATTATGATTATTGGCCTTGTCACAACGGACTCTTCGAGCTTGAATCCCTTTGACTTTTCAAATGCCTCCTTTGCGCTGTCGTATTTTCCTGCCTTGAGAAAGCATTTTGCGGCGCACAAAAACGCTGATTTCCCAGAATAGTCTTTTTTTGTCTTGCCATATGCAAAAAAGAGCCTGCCTGCTTCTACGGCTTCTTCTGTGATGTCCTTGTTCTGGCGGTTCTTGCATTCTGTTGCCAAAATAAGCGACAGTGCTGCCTTGAGCGGATCCGACTTTTTTATCTGGGAAGCTATGCTTATGAACATGTTATAGGCAGCCATGTTCTGGTTGTTTCGCAGGTGCGTCAACGCCATATCAAAGTCCGGCTTTTTTGAGGCCACAAATAACAACCCACTCGTTTTGTTTTATCTTTAGCTGTTTACTTGGCAAACAGTTTGTGATTAGAAAATTTGATTTATGCGACGACCAGCCAGTTGATCAAGAGCGTTGCACCATAGGCTATTGCCGCGCTGCCAGGGATTGTAATTAGCCACGCATATACAATTTGTCTGCCCACCTTCCAGCGAACCGCGTGCTTTCTTCGAGTCGCCCCAGCCCCCATTATAGATCCGGTTATGGCGTGTGTAGTGCTTGCAGGAATCCCAAGTGATGCAAATGTTGCCAAAATTATTCCGCCTCCGGTTTCTGCAGCAAACCCTTGGTATGGCCTAAGTCTTGCAATCTTGAGTCCCAGAGTCTTGATGACTTTGAAGCCGCCAATGAATGTGCCAAGTGCGATTGCCGAAGCTGCGGCAAGAATCACCCATACTGGAACCTCAAAGCTTGTCAGTATTCCCTCCGACATCAAAACAAGCACAATGATTCCCATTGTTTTTTGGCCGTCGTTTGCGCCGTGGGTTATCGCAAACCATGCAGAAGATATTAATTGCAGCTTCCCAAAGGTCTTGTTAACTGGTCCTGGTCGCCCCTTGGCAAACACGGTAATTATTATCGTAGTAAATGCAAGACCTATTGCGATTCCGCCGATTGGCGATGCGATTATTCCAATCAGCACCTTGTAGAGACCATCAAAGAGCAGTTTTTCATACCCTACTGCTGCAAGGCCCGTCCCGATCAGGCCTCCAATCAGGGAATGACTCACGGAAATAGGTAGTCCAAGGTACGTGCAAATTGAGGCCCAGGAGATTGCGCCTGCAAGGCCTCCAATTATCATGTATATGGTGACGTCTTGGGGATTGAGGATCCCCTTTGCTATCGTGGTTGCGACTGCGACTCCGAAAACGAATGGGCCAATAAAGTTTGCCACAGCCGACATCATGACAGCATGAATCGGCTTTAGCACGCGTGTGCCAATCACTGTTGCAACTGAGTTTGCTGCATCGTTCCAGCCGTTGACAAAATCAAATACCAGTGCCGCTACTATTGCCCCGATTGCCAGCTCGTACATGTCTTACGTATATTTTAGAACAATGTCTTCGATTACGTCTGCTACGTCAAGGCACCTGTCGGATGCTGCCTCGATAGCTTCGTAGATGTCTTTAAGTTTGATGATGTTTACTGCGTCGTTTGTCTCAAAGAGCTCACCTACTGCATCCCGGTACAAGTCGTCTATTTTGTGTTCAATGTCGCTTATCTTGCGACAGTGCTCGACTAGCGACTTGTCTACTTTGACGTTTTTTAGCTTGGATATGAGAAACTCGACTTCCTTTATTGCTGACAAAAGCTCCTTTGTTATCTCCAGCATGTACGGCGGAGCAGAAGAGACATGGTAGCTTTTGATTCTTCCAGCTATTCCTTCCATGTAGTCGATTACGTCATCTGTCTTTGCCGCAATTCGCTGTATGTCTTCTCTGTCCAAAGGAGTGATGAAGGTCTTGTTTAGTTCTGCGAAAATTGAGCGGGTAAGCTCGTCTGCTTGGCGCTCTAGTTGTTTTATTTTAGTGTGATGATCGGATGAGTTTTGCATGTTTGAAAAAAGCTGCACCAGTTCTTCTGCAGTTTCTTTTGCCTTTATTGCTAGATTCTCCAAAATTGTAAGGATCTCTTTGTCGTTTGATTTGACCCAGGAAAGCCACTGTCCCATGAGCTTGCTCAGTTTTGTATGTAATTAAAGCATGTTCTACATATTCTATAGTCGACTATATAGTCAGAGGATCATTTCAGAGCCAGCACCTGCAAGCTGTTTGTCTTTAGATCAAAGACTCGAATCAGGTGGTTGTTAGTATCTGTAATGTACAGCTTGCCATTGTAGAATTCCACGTCGGCCGGTTCGTAGAGCCCAAGTATGTCACAGTACGGGTTGTCCGGCAGGCAAGCCATGTCGTTTTCCTTGCCAATTAGTGTGTGGACTGTGTTGCTTTTTTGGTTGATCACCCGGATTGCGGAATTGTATGTGTCTGCAACAAATATAGTGTCTTCTGTTGCAGACAGGCCTAACGGGTGCTGAAACAACGCCTCATCGGTAGTCCCGTCTTTGTGTCCAAACTCAAATAGGCCGTGTCCCACGATCGTAGTCACCTGTTTTTCCAAAAGATCGAGTTTTCTTATCGACGAAGTTTCGCTGTCTGCAAAGTATAGTATGTTACCAAAAATGGACAGGCCGCTTGGCTGGGCAAGCTGGGCCTGCCTTGCTGGGCCGTCAATTATGTTTTCGTGACCCGAGCCTGCAAGTGGAACAACCATTCTTGTTTGTGTGTCATATACCCAGATCTGGTGGTTTCCTGCCATTGCAATGTATACTAGATTATCGGTACACGCAACATCCCATGGTGAGCTTAGTGAGACTGTCGTGCCTCTGCCACCGGCTGAGACCCAAGGGCCTTGCTTTCCAGTGCCGACTACTGTGCTGACGTTTTTTTTATCAAAATCTATTTGTCGTATCGCGTGGTTTTCCGTGTCCGCAACATAGAGTCGCTTGTCCAGCCATGCTACCCCCTGAGGCCTAAAGAATTTACATGACTCAAAGCTGCCATCAATGAGACCTGCCTGACTATTTCCAATGGTATGCAATATCTTGCCTGTGATGTCTGCTATTATGATTCGGTTGTGATTAGAATCGCTTATTGCAAGAATACCGTTTTCTGATATGGCTAGCTTGCCTGGAAATGACAGTGTATGAGTGTGTTTTGGTCTTGTATTGTTTAGCTTTAATGATCTTTTTGCCAACGTACCCTTTTGCGCGTGCCTTTGCAGGAGGACCTCGATTACGTCCTCAATTGCCTCTTTTTGGCCTTCGCCTGACTGCTTGTACACTATTGTTCCATTTGGATCAATTATGACTATGGTAGGCCATGCATTTACGCCAAAGCTTGACCAGATCCGCATCTTTTTGTCCACGATTACTGGGTGCGCTATTTCGTACCGGCTTGTTGCCGCCTCTACGTTTTTTGTCTCCTGCTCGTTTGTGAACTTGGCAGAATGTACTCCTATGAAGACGACAGGTTTTTGCTCGTATTTTTTTTCAAGCTGAGCCAAAACTGGCAGTGTGTGCATGCAGTTTATGCAGCAATAAGTCCAAAAATCAAGCACGATTATGCAGCCTTTTAGCTTTGATAGCGTCAGTGGCTCGTCTGTATTTATCCAGTCGAAGCCTTCTGGGAAGTCCGGTGCCTTGGTGATTGAGAAAAAACTTTCAAACATAATAATACTTTGTTTAAAGTGATTATTGAATTATGTCTTCTTTACAATGTGGATGAATTTTCTAATTTAACAACTCGTGATAACTAAAGCACATGTTACTACTTAGATAATGAATATTTGTACATCACGCGCGTTAGAGCCTAGTTTGTCTTTGATTTCTTGAATCTTCAATGATTTTGACCAAACATGGCATTCTGTAAATCCTAGTTCTTTCCATTTCAACATGTTATAACGAGCTTGTTCCGGATGACTTTGTAATTCTGATGTGGATTCAATCTCTACGG
>JBKBQK010000004.1:0-27078 GCA_046292705.1 Candidatus Nitrosotenuis sp.
TCTTGGCTGGGAATTTTTCAAGCTTGCCATTTGTGCAGTTGAACTTGGCACCGTGCCATCCACAAGTGATGATGTTACCTTCCAGCGTTCCTTCTGAGAGGCTTGCGCCTGCATGTGTACAGGTGTCATCACACGCATAATAGCTGCCATTTACATTTGCAACTACGATATCGCGGCCATCCACTGTGACCTTTTGCATCTTTCCAGGTGTGATCTCCGATGTCTTACAAACAACGATTTTGCCCATAGAAAAGCTGGATCTAGATGATTCTTAAAAGTTACGTGACAAACCTGACCGTATTTTCCAGCTTGCCAAGATTCTCTATCTCCATTTCTATTCTGTCTCCGTCACGCAAAAATATGGCATCTGGTTTGTTAAGCATCACCCCTGCTGGCGTTCCAGTGGAGATGATGTCGCCTTTTTCCAGCGTCATTACCTTACTGAGCTTTGAAACAATGGATGGAATCTTGATGAACATCATCGATGTCGATGAATTCTGGCGCAACACGCCGTTTACCTTGGTAGTCAGTCTGAGATTTTGAGGGTCTGGGATCTCATCTGCAGTGGTGATCCACGGGCCGCACGGAGCAAATGTGTCAAATCCCTTTGCCCTCCCAAACTGCTTATCCTGAGCTTGGATGTCTCTTGCTGATACATCATTGAACACCATATATCCAAAGATCTTGTCTAGTGCATCTTTTTCCTCTACGTTTTTGCACGTCTTGCCTATTACCATTGCAAGCTCCACCTCATAGTCGAGCTGCTTTACAAAATTGGGGCACACAATCTCCGAGTTTGTCCCATTGAGCGTAGTCCTTGGAATCAAAACTATGGCCGGCTCCTTTGGCGGTGTGAGGTTCTGCTCCTCTGCGTGGTCGATGTAGTTGAATGCAAGGCAGATCACCTTTGGCGGGTTTGGGATGGGCGCCAGGATCCTCGCATCAGACAATTTTGCAGAATACTCTAGCTGGGGGTTGTGAGATATCACCTCATCGTACCATCCATCAAACAAAAACTCTTTAATCGAATGCGGAATCGGAATGCCAGTCTTTGCTATTATCTCCTCTTTTGTCGCAATCCTTTCTCCTTTGACAAACCCATAAGTCTCCTTACCTGATATAACAAACCTGCCGATCTTCATTGCGTCATCATTTGTGCGTGTAAATTGCCTGTAACATCGAGTCCTTTCTGCAGTAACCAAATCTTACGAACTGAATCTCCGTTCCCTCTTTTAGCTGTGAATAATGAGGCTCTGTAAAAACGTTGATCTCATCGAGGCTTTTTTCGTTGAATTGCTCGCCGTAAAACAGCTGACTTGGGATGAGCATCTTGATTCTCTGCGCAGTCTTTTGTACAACCCAATGCACCTTTGGTATGTCACCTTCCAGCCCCTCACCCATGTAGCGGCCCTGCATCGGCTGCTCGATTCTGCATATCTCTATGTTGCCAAGGCCCATAAGCCGAATAGTGCTGCCTACCTTGAGGCCTACCACGTCCTCCTTTTCCAAGTAAAGATCCTCGCCAAGCTCCACTGTCCTTGAACCCATGTCCTTTGTTGGATGGTTTGGCATCGTGATCTTTGCAGGCAGGCCAGATATTTTGATCGTTGCAGGATTCTTTACCATATGCAATCTAATGCTTTCTGCGTCGACCATCTTGCGATTAAATGATTCCAAAGTCTCAAATGGCGCTAACGTGTCTGCCTTTGTAAATCCCAAAGACAAAACAAACTTGCGGATTGCCTGTGGCCTGATTCCGCGCCTCTTCATTGCTTCCAGCGTGGGAAGCCTTGGATCATCATATCCAGATACCTTGCCTTCTTCAATGAGCGGCCGCAGTATCCTCTTTGATACCGGCATGCCCTCAAAACCAAGCCTTGAAAACGCTAGCACTTTTGGCTTTCTCATTTTGAGTCTGTCCAAAATCTCATAATACAACTCGTTTCTCAACTCGTACTCTTTGGTTCTAAATGCGTGTGTGACGCCATCGATACTGTCCTCGATTGCAACTGCAAAGTCGTAGCTTGGCCACACCCTGTACTTGTCCCCAAGCAAGGGGTGCTTTGTCTCAATGATTCTAAACATGATGGGATCCCGCATTACAGTGTTTTTAGATTTCATGTCTCCACGGTACCTGACTATCGCCTCGCCCTGCTTGTACTTTGAGAACATTTTGTCCCATCTGTCCATGTTCTGCTCAAGATCGCCAAGACTACACTTACAGGGTTTCATGTCGCGCCTGTTCTGCGAGATGGTTTCCTGCTTACACGTGCACACGTACGCGTAATTCCCAGCCAGCATCTCATTGCACTTTTGGTAGAGCAGTTCAATATCGTCTGATGTGTTTTTGACTTGGTCGTACTTTATCTCAAGCCAGTCTAGGCCCACCTTGATTGCCGCATAATACTCCAGTCTTTCGGCCTCAGGATTGGTGTCATCAAATCGCAAAATCATCTTACCGCCGTACATCTTTGCATACTCCTCGTCGATTATCGCGGCTTTGGCGTGCCCTATGTGAGGATACCCGTTTGGCTCCGGCGGAAATCGAGTTACAACCTTGCCATACTCTGCTCCTTCAAGTGGAGGCAGCCCCTCACGCCCCTCCTGCTTTTTTGGCTTTTCTACCAAAAGTTCTGGAAACTCTGACTCTGCTGCCTTTCGCTGCTCTTCAGCAGACATTTTGTTTACAGAAGATACTATCTCTATGATCATTGGCATTATCTCTTTGACTTGAGTCCTAAGGGAGGACTCTTGACCCAAAATCTTTGCTAAAACTATCTTATCTTGGGTTCTTCCGCCGTGTTCTATTGCGTTTTGCAGTGCCAGCTTTCGTATTTTGTCTTTAACATCATCGCTCAACTTAGAGACTCCTTGTAACTACGAAATCCAAAAGCGAGATCATCTCTGCCTTTGCAGGTCCACGATACGCCGACAGAGATTTTTTTGCCTTTTCTGCGTATGCAAGCGCCGCCCGCCTTACATCCGCCTCGATATCAAGAGATCTCATGGCCTCAACTGCAGCCACAATCTCCTTTTTTGTCGCCCTTGCGTTCCCAAACACTTTGAGTATGATTTTTTTTCTTTTTGGGTCGGCCTTTTGCAGTGCCATCAAAATAGGAAGTGATTTTTTGCCCTCGCGCAGATCGTTTCCAACCGGTTTTTTTGTCACTTTTGGATCACCTAAAATTCCAATAAAGTCATCTGTGATCTGGAAGGCAACTCCCAAATTCCTTCCAAAGGAGGCAAGATTTGCAATATCTTTTACCCCAGCTCCGGCGCATATTGCCCCCATTGCACAAGATACCCCAAAGAGCGCAGAGGTCTTTTTTTCTATCATCTTGATATAGTCTGCTTTTGATGGAATCTTTTTTCCTTCGGCCATTTTGATGTCCAGAACTTGGCCCTCGCAGACATCGACGCAGGCCTCCGCAAGCTTTGCGACCAGCTTTGAAGATACCTTGTTGTTTGAAACGTTGTCAATTGAAACAGTCTCAAACGCCTTGGAGAACAAGACATCACCTGCCAAAATAGCAAGCGGCATGCCAAACTTTGTGTGTACAGTCGGCACACCGTGTCTCATCTCGTCGTTGTCCATGATGTCGTCATGTACTAAAGTAAAGTTGTGAATCATCTCGATTGCAGCTGCTGCCGGCATAGCCTGTTTGGCAGAACCGCCAAGCATCTGGCAGCTTTTGATCACAAGGTATGGACGCAGTCTCTTGCCGCCGTTTCTGATCAGGTGTGCGGATGCGCGGTACAGCTCACTTGGCTTTCCTGAAAGCTTGACTCCAAGATACTTGTTTACAAGTTTGGCATTTTTTGGCAGAGTGTCAGTCATTAGTTTAAGAGCCTCCAGTTGTTTGTAGGAAAGTGGTACTGAAGTGATTTCTGCAAGACATTTCTGAACTCATCTTTTACCCATTTATCGAAGATCCTCTTGTGCTTTTGAATCATGTTCTTGTCAGAGTCTGAAAGCAGATACAATGCAACAATCATCCAGGGGCAATAAATCTGAGGGTTGTTGCGCATATCGGAAAACAACTCGTCTGCACTTGTCCACTTGGCCTCGCTGATTTCATCTTTAACCAGCTTCAGCTCAAATGGTTCTGTAACCTCCCCAATGAGGGTTCCGCATACCTCGTTTTCGGAACCAACGTCCTTGTAGGGCACATGGTACTCGAACTTGAACAAATAATCAAGCTTGCAGCTAGAGCCAAGCTCTTCAGGCAGTCTGCGCTCAGCTGAAGACACATACGTCTCTGTCTTTCTTGGGTGACTTGCCACGGTACCGTCCCAGTCGCCAGGCCACAGCATTTTGCTTTGGCTTCGCCTTGTGAGGAGCAGCTTGCCATCTTTGTTGAACAAAAGCACGGTAAAGGCCCTGTGGAGCTTGCCGTTTGGAAGGTGGCATTTTACTTTTTCCTCAAATCCAATGGGGTTGTCGTTACTGTCAACCAGAATTAGCAGTTCTTCCATCTATCTTCCTCTAAACAAGGTACCTTCAAACTTTGTCTTTTGCACCGCATCGACTATTCTCTGAGGCTTGTTCCCATTTACAAAAAACACATCCAGTCCCATCTTTGAAATGGTAGTAGCCTCCTCTATTTTGCGCTTCATTCCGCCTGTTACGTCCATTGGTATGTTGTCTATTGATACCTCGTTGCCTTTCATCTCATAAATCAAATCCTTTGTCTTCAAATCAGAATACAGCCCATCCACATTTAAGACAAAGACACAAAGCCGCGGCCTTAGCACTTTGGCAAATAAGCTCATTATTCTGTCGCCAGAGAGTATGTAAGATTTTTTCCCACCGTACCACAATGCATCGCCAAAAGTTACCGGAACAAAGCCGGCGTGGGAGATCTTTCTTACCTGCTTTATCTTGGCGGAAATCGGTTTGTTGCCTGACATAAAGTCAGTAGGTGGAAGGCAGTAGGGATTTAGTTTTGCCTTTTCAAGGCAGTCAAGTATTATCTTGTTTAGTTCAACCATAGAGTTTTTGACAACGGAGACTCCGTGGAGATCATAGTTTGCAGGCTCGGTGTGCATGTCGTATTTTACGGACCAATAATGGCCAAAAGAGCCGCCTCCATGCACTATTACCAGCGGCTCTTTAATTTTTTTTAGCCGTCGAGCTATCTTTTGCACCGTTGCAACTCTTGGCGAGAGCGGCCTTTCTTTGTTAGTAATAATAGAGCCTCCAAGCTTAATGAGGATCATAAACTCCATCCAAAAATAGACAGTTAAAAAGTATCGGCGCAAAAAACAGATCTTAGATGCGTGCCTAGCTTCGGACTCCGACAGTGTCTATTTCCGCAGAAAAACATTCGTATTTTGAGCCCAATACATCAAGTGTCTTGTCTAGGTTTTTTCCATCGACTAAAGCTATGACGCATCCTCCATCGCCTGCACCAGTTATCTTGGCACCATAAGCCACGCCATTTAGCAGAGCTATCATGGCATTCAATGTTTGATTTGAGACTCCGATCTTTTCTAGATGTGCTTGGTTTACTTTCATCTTTGTGCCAAGTGATGCAACATCGTTTCTCTTTAGATCCTCTAGTGCCTCCTCAATTAGCGATGATTCGTTGTCACACAGAGCTGAAAACACATCGGGGTAATCCTCTTTGAATTTTTTTACCTTGGCAACAACCTGGCTTGTCGAGTGCGCCATCTTAGAGTTTGCAACTACGATCTTAAAGCTGGGACTCAGATCCAGTTTCTTGATTCCACTCTTAGAGTACTCCATTATGCCGCCATATGTACAGACGTTGGTGTCTGCACCAGAGGTGCGCTCAAAGATAGTTTTTTCTGCCTCTATTGCGTTTCTGAGGATCTCTTCTTTTGATGGTTTTGCAAAGAGGCCAAAAATGGAGCTTGCAGCAGCAACGCAGCAAGCAGACGAGGAGCCAAGACCAACACCAGATGGAATCTCTGATCTCACAGATATTCTGATTCCAGATTTCGAATTGAATTGCCTGAGTGCCTTTTGGGCAAGAAAGACAATCGGCCTAAACACATAGTCCACTGATTCGATCTGGGCGCCCACTTGAGCCTCAAGTGAACCAAGATCGGAGCTTACGACGATTTTATCTCCTGTAAGCTCAGACTCGACAAAGATGCGCCTGTTAATTGAGCAAAGGACGGCCTTTCCCCCATACACAATAAAGTGCTCCCCAAATAGGATCACCTTGGCAGGAGCCGACGAAACAGATTTCAACTAAACACTATTGACGCGTAGCCGACAACGGAGCTCTTGTCCCCAGTAACGTCGCCGCTTGTGGCATACTGCAAAAGCCTGCCTTTTTTTGCACCAAGCTTTTTGCATGCAACCATGGTTGAAGCAATCGCCCCGTATCCACACGCAGTCACCCTCCTGTCACGTAGTATTTTGTAGAATTTGTCCACATCCATCTCTAAGATAGGCTCTATCAAAGCTTTGTCCTGACTGTGTGCATACTCGTTTTCTTCGTAGTGAGTAAAATCCGAAGAGCCAATTATGACTGATTTTTTTTCTTGAGCGAGCTTGGACACTGCTTCGCCTACCTCCAAGGCAAACTCATATTCTTGGTTGTTTAGCGCAATGGGTAGTATCTTAAACTGTTTTTTGTAAAAATACTGGAGCATCGGAACCTGCACCTCTATGCTGTGCTCCCTCGCATGTGAGAAAAAATCAATCTCGATTAACTTTGATAATTCGTTTATTTTTTTTGCAGCATCGGAATCTACTTCGACGTTGCCAAGCGGGCTCTCCCACTGGCAGTCCTTCATGGTGGCTATCTCGCAGCCTATGCCCCAGTGATTTGGCCCCAAGATGATTGCAAGCTCAAAGTCCTGGTTTGCAATGGCCGAAAAAGAATGCGTCGCGACAGGGCCAGAATACATGTAGCCTGCATGGGGACAAACGGCCCCGAAGATTTTTTCTTTGTGTTCTTTGTTTCCTACCCCAAAGTCACTTAAAATAGAATCCTTAATTGATTGTATGAGTTGGTTTTTTTCTCTTGGGTAGAACATGCCAGCGACAGCCGCAGTTCTAACCTTCATTAATCAATTTCCTCGTCTGTTATCTTCGTCTCAAAGTCGTCGATTTCGTACTTCATGGGGTCATTTTCACCAAGCTGGCCCTTTTGTATGAGTATCTCTCTTGCAAACAGCCAAAATACTGTGGCAAGCGACTTTCTTCCCCGGTTGTTTGCTGGAATCACCACGTCGATCTTCGATGTGACATTATCGGTATTTGATATGCCAATCACTGGGATACCGGCATTTGTTGCTTCAACTATTGCCTGTGAATCAACCTGCGGATCGGAAATTATGACAAGCTTTGGCTCTGTATAGTACGGCAAAGACGGATTAGTAAGTGTGCCAGGCATGAATCTGCCAAGCATTTTTTTTGCCCCAGTTATCTCACAGAACTTCTCAATTGGAGTCGTTGCGTACTCTCTTCCAGAGCAGACAAGAATTTTGTCCGGATCTATTCTGCTTGCAAACCTGGCAGCAGTATTTATTCTGGAAAGTGTCTTGTCTAGGTCAATCATGTAAAGTCCTTCAGGGCTTGCCTTTGTGATGAAAGGTTGCATGAAGGTGGTCTTGACAGTGGTTCCTACTCTAATTCCAGTAGATAGGATCTTCTTTTTGATATCTTGGCTTTCTGTCTGTTGACTCATTTACGATTTTAAACCTCAGCCATGCCGGATAATAAATCATGCTCTGATATTCTGATAAGCTCGTTTAGTTTTGCTATTCGTTCGCCTCCAACTACGCCGACTTTGAGCATTTTTGAGCCAGTCGCGATGCCAATATGTGTAATTTGATGATCCGTGGACTCGCCGGATCTATGCGATGTAATTAGTTTGATCTTGTTTTTGTTGGCTACTTGGGCAAACTCTAGGGCGTCAGCTAGACTGCCTGCCTGGTTTACCTTCAAGATGGCCGCATTGCAGGCCTTTTTCGAAATGGCCTTTTTGAGGATCTTTGCGTTTGTCACTGTAAGATCGTCACCTGTGATCAAAACTTTTGGGAATTTTTTTGTAAGCTCAGCCATGTCGGAAAATGCTTCTTCGTGGACTGCGTCTTCTGTGTAGATGAGCTTGTATTTTTCTATGATGCTTGCTGCAAAGTCTATTTGTTCTTCTGGTGTATTTTCAAATCCGGCCCTGTCGTAGACGTACTTCTTCTTTTTTTCATCCCACTGGGTCGATGATGCAAAGTCGACGCCAAGTGCTACTTCTTTGCCAAGAGTGTATCCAAGGCTTTCTACTGCCTTTGCAGAGATCTCAAGTGCTTCATCGTTTGTCATCTGGGGAGCCCAGCCACCCTCGTCGCCTCGTCCGTTTGTAAACTGCGGATCTGATTGCTGTAGTAGCTTGCCAAGCTCCTTGTGCACTGCAAGGTTCATCTCGATTGCCTGGCGGGGAGATTTTGCACCAATTGCGCAGACGAGGATCTCTTGGATATCTGGTGTTCCTGGGCCTGCGTGGGCGCCACCCCCAAGTATGTTGCCTAGTGGAAAAGGAAACCTCAATTTTTTTGTCTGTGATATGATCTTAAACATTGGCTGACCTAGTGCCTTTGCTGCCGAGTCCACTGTGGCAATGGTCAGAGCATACGCAACTGCACCACCGATTCCAGAATAGTTTGGACTTCGGTCTATCTTGCGCAACTGGCTCTGGATGGATCTGAGGTCGTCTGATTCGAGTCCGACGAATCTTTTTAGGTTCTTGTTGAGTACGTGAAGACTTTTTTCCGGCTTGTTGTCCGCAAAGCTTTGGGCCTCGTATTTTCCAACACTTGCCCCCGAGGGCGCACATGCACGGCCTAGGTATTTGTTGTCAGAAACTACGTCAATTTCTATTGTCTTGCTACCACGGCTATTGTAAACTAGTCTGCCTCTTACCGATGTGATCTGTGGCAAGCTACTCTAACTCAGATTGAACTTCTAGGTACCTTCTTTGGATTGCTTCGTAAAACGGAATGATCTGTTGTATCGTCTCGACCGATGTCATCATCATTCTTCTGCAACAATATCTCTTCATACCAAGTGAGTCTAAAACTTTGGATGGTTCTTCGCCCGACTTGATCCTGTTTTGATACTCTTCGTATCTGTCGGCAATCAGATTTCCACAAGTAAAACATCTTACTGGAATTAGCACGAGATCAAACGGTAAGTAAGGTTATAAAAACCATCCATGAAATTTTGCTGCGGGAGTCGCCAAGCCTGGCCAACGGCGCTAGCTTGAGGGGCTAGTATCTTAGGATTTCGTGGGTTCAAATCCCACTTCCCGCATACAAATCATCTTCAGCCAATCTTGATTCTCCGCAGTTGCTAATTCAGAGATTGCTTCTAAAACTCTTTTTCTTGTATTCTTATCAAGACCCGAGAACTGTTTTAGGAATCTATTTCATCTCTCAAGATTCCACATTTTGATCTATGGAATTCAATTCGTCGAGCAACTCTTTTAAAGTGCGAGCCTTGCGGTCGCTTTTTGTTGTCTAAAACTCTTCGACGTCTTTTACAAATGCAAGCGGCAAAGCCCTAACCCCTTTAGGGCCGGAGTATGTCAGTTTCTAAATTTCATACTCTTGATTAGCTCAGAACGTCTGATCTCCTCAGTTATCGCTATCCTGGTTTCCTCAACTAAGATCCTTGCCACATCAAGCTTTTTTCTTACATCCTTTACTATTTTGTCAAAATATGCAAAAGGATACATCATCAAGTACATTTCTTCCATGACATCAAACATCTTCTTTGCGTCGTCGGTGTGTCCTAGCCTTATCTTGTCATAGATGTCTCTTCTCAGCTCGCCAATGCAGTCAAGCATCCCAAGCAAGTATGACTCTTCTTTTACCTTAAGTGACTCTGCAGTCGGAACTTGTCTTCCTTGCAAAATGGACCAAAGTGATACTGCTTCGACGAACTCCTGTTCTGGCATCAAAAGATACTTGTAGAGATCCGCGCCGGTCTTTTTACGGTACTGCTCAAGCAACTTTCTTGCTCTTTGGATTTTTTTTGCGGCCCCTCGAAGGTCATTTTTGTGGCAATCTATTATGGATTCACTGCACAAGATCACTACCTGCCTTGTGTCTTTGATCAAGGCTTCGCGTTTCTCAAGACTTGATTCAAGTGATTTTGAAATTTTTCCAAGCGATCTCTTCGTTGAGTCTAACATGGTATGGCCACAAAAAACCAAGATAAGTTGTTTTCCTCTTAAAACTTATTTTACTATTCAAAGTTGCTCTTTACATGGAAATCACGGTAAAGCAAATGTATCAAATTGAGGAAAACGGCCACCAAATGGGCTTTCAGCGCCAGCTCATGATGGAAAACGCCGGCGCCTCGATGATAAAGCACATAATTACAAAATTTCCTGACATCTCATCAAAAAAGGTCCTCGTCTTTGCAGGCCTTGGCAACAACGGAGGCGACGCATTGGTTGTCGCAAGACACTTGGCAGGATACGGCGCCAAAATCACAGTAATTCTGCTTGGCAATCCACAAGACATCAAGACGGTAGAGTGCAGGACAAATTGGCAGATCCTTGAGAAGATGAAGTCTGTTCAGCTTGGATTTTCCCCAGATGATGTGTCAAACTTCCAAGTGGATGTCATAGTTGACGGAATTCTTGGTACAGGAATCACCGGTGGCATCAAAGAGCCGCAGGCATCAGCAATAGATCTAATCAACAAGACAAAAGCCTTCAAAATTGCAGTGGATGTGCCAACCGGTCTCAACCCAGACACCGGCGAAACTGCAGACAAGTACGTAAAAGCAGACATGACTGTGACCTTTCACAAAATGAAGCGCGGCATACCAAAAAGAAAGGATCTTTGCGGAACAATATTTGTAGAAAAAATAGGAATCCCGCCAGAAGCCGAGATAGGAGTGTTATGAAAGTACACCAGCTCGAAGTAGGCAACATGCAGAACTTTACCTACATTATAGAAGACGAAGAGACAAGCGATGCAATAATCATTGATCCGTCGTGGGATCTTGACAAAGTCACGCGAATCATTGAGAAAAACAACCTCAAGATAAAATACATTGTAAACACCCACTACCATTTTGACCACACTTTGGGAAACGAGACCATCTCAAAGCAGACAGGAGCCCCGATAATCCAGTACAAGACATCCACCATCAAGCACGACATTGCAGTATCGGATGGCGATAAGATCAAGTTCGGAAACTCGGAGCTTACAGTCATTCACACACCAGGCCACTCAAAGGACAGTATGTGTCTTGTCGGCGACGGCAAGATCTTCTCAGGTGACACGCTCTTTGTTGGGACATGCGGCCGAGTGGACCTACCAGGCGGTGACGCAAGGGAGCTTTACCACAGTCTCGTCAACGTGCTAAGAAATCTCGACGATGATCTTTTGATGTATCCGGGCCACAACTACGGCCCTTCGCCTACGGCAACGCTTGGGAACCAAAAAAAGACCAACTTGGTGATGCAGCCAAGAACGGAGCAGGAATTCTTAGAACTAATGGGACTGGCATAAATGCTCAAAGATGTTGAAATCTTTGTAGATCAAAGCAGTGGCGCAAAATTCCTAGAGTCCTTGCAAAACAAGCGGTTCCTCTTCTCGCTTGTGATATCGTACACAGAAACCTGCACCATTCCTGGAATCACTGTAGCCGGAAAAAATACGGCACTGCTCCAATACACGCCTCCTGCAGACGCCGAGTTTTTGAATTTTGGATACTGCAAGTGCATAAACGTAATACCAATGACTCCTGACGGCAAGCCGACACCGGCACTACTTACAAAGACTGCACTCGAGTCAGCAAGCATACCAAATATTGTGATCAGTGCAGGAAGCAGGATCTCGCCAAAGCTGCCGTACTTTGAGACAAGCCTTCCTTTTGGCAAAAATATTGCAGTAGAGCCAGCAATGTCCCTAGATGACGTCACACACGCTGTAGAATATGGAAGGATGCTTGGCAGATGCCTTGGCTCAACCACCGACTGTCTTGTGATTGGTGAGAGCATCCCTGGGGGCACCACCACAGCCAAAGCAGTACTTGCATCGCTTGGAATCGACGGACAGGTCAGTAGTAGCATGCCAGACAACCCCGTATTGCTAAAGTCAGAAATAGCTTCCAAGGTGGTACAAAGAAACACCTCGAGGAACCCATTCGATGTTTTGGCAAACGCAGGAGACCCTATGATTGCAACCGTTGCAGGAATAATCAGTACTGCCTCGGCCCAAACCAAAGTCATTTTGGCAGGTGGCACTCAGATGGCAGCTGTATTGGCAGTAGGCAAGCTTACGGGATACAACAAAGACAACCTAGCGATTGCAACCACCTCGTACATCATAGACGACAAGACAGCAAACCTCGTAGAGACTGTAGATCAAATAGATCAAATTCCGGTCATTTCAACGAAGCTTGCACTAAAGGACTCTAAAATCGAAGGGCTAAAGGCCTTTGCAAACGGTTTTGTAAAAGAAGGTGTAGGTGCAGGGGGTGCCTCGCTTGCCGCTATGCTAAAGGTCGGAGTTGATTCTCAACAATTGCTCGAATTTACAGAAAAACAATACGAGGAAACTATTTCACAGTAACTGATTTTGCCAAGTTCCTTGGGTAATCAGGATCGGTGTTCTTTTCTATGGCGGAATAATACGATAGTAGCTGAATTGGTATTATCTCAATTAGAGGATAAAATACCTCATCTATTTGTGGGATCTCTATCCAGTAATCGTAGACATCGCTTGGCTTGTCTGAGATGCCAATTATCTTGGCTCCTCTTGCCTTTATTTCACGCGCACTAGTAAACGTATCAGAGTAAGTAAAGTCGTTTGGATTTATGATGATGACGTACACGCTAGAGTCCATCAACGCAAGTGGGCCATGCTTTAACTCGCCACCGGGAATTCCCTCTGCATGTATATAGGCAAGCTCCTTTAGCTTAAGTGCGGACTCGGTCGCAATGGGATAGTGCACGGCGCGCCCAAGTACGTAGATGTCTTGGACATCTTTGAGCTTCCTTGCGATTTCTTTTATCTTGGTGTGATCCGAGAGCACCTTGCTTACTGCCTGCGAGATCTTGTCGTAGTCAAGCTTGATGCAGCCGTCGCACAATTTTTCTGCAATCTTGTAGATGATGCTAAGCTGCGCAGTGAAGCTCTTGGTTGCCGCAACGCCGATCTCCGGGCCACAATTCATCCCCATAACCAAAGATGATTCTTGTGCAAGCGATGATGTAAGTATGTTGACAATGGAGAGGATCTTTGCATTTGCTTTTTTTGCAATGTTTACTGCTTCGAGGACATCTGCGCTCTCACCACTTTGAGAGATGGCAATCAAAATAGAGTTTGGTTCTATTGCATCAGGGGAAAATGAGACTTCGCTTGAGATGATCGGCTCAACCTTTATCTTTGCGTGTTTTTGCCACAAATACTTGGCAACAAGGGCCGCATTGTAGCTTGTGCCGCTTCCAGTAATGTAGATGTTCTTTGAGACCTTGATGAAATCTGCAGCATTTAATATTGCGTCCTTTGAGTTTTCGCCTGCTTGAATTATTGTGTCTGGCTGCTCTGATATCTCTTTTAGAGTAAAGTGTGCATAGTCTCCTTTGTATGCATCGGCAAATTCCTTTGATACTTTGGTGACTTGGTGTTTGACTGGATCCCCCTCAAAATCATAAATCTGAATTCCTATCTTGTCCAGCAGTACGAACTCACCGTTGTCAAGGTATATCGCATCGTCTGTCTTTTCTATGAATCCCAAAACATCGCTTGACAAAAAGAAACCATTCTTACCAATTCCAATTATGAGTGGCTCATGAAACCTCGCAGCCGCAAGTGTGCCGCTTTCAAACATTGCGACAAAAGCATAATGGCCTTTCAGCTTTGATACGGTATCAAGCATGGCCTTTTTGATGTCGTGGCTTTGATCAAAGTTAAACTGGAGGAGATTTGCAATAACTTCACTGTCTGTCTGGCTCCTAAAGCTGTAGCCTTTTTTTTGCAGTTCTGACTTGAGCTCATCATAATTTTCTATAATGCCGTTGTGCACTATGGCAAGCCTGCCTGAACTACTCGGGTGCGGGTGCGCATTTACGTCGGTTACGTTGCCGTGCGTTGCCCACCTTGTGTGGCCTATACCAATGCTACCTGGAAGCGAGTCTAGGTGCAACAAGTTGTTGACCTCGGAGACTTTGCCCACTCCTTTTTTTACTAGGATGTCTTGTTGGCTCTTTGTCGCTACTCCAACGCTGTCGTAGCCACGGTACTCCATTCTTTTTAGGCCGCGAACCAAAATTGGCGCCGCAGGACCGTCACCATAGTACCCTATGATAGAACACATTTGGAGTATTTTACAAAAACCGTCTATTTAGATGTGGCTCAGCTTTGGGTCTCTACTTCGGCTTGTTGTGGCGCAGCAGGTGTGCCTAACTGGTATCTTGGGGAAAGCTGAATCGTCGGCTCCTCCTTTACGTTTACGATGTATGATGGTACTGTGATGATCCTGTCTCCAATTGAGATGTGGCCGTGCACTATTGCCTGTCTTGCTTGGTACGGTGTCTTAAATGAGAATTTTCTTTGCACAATTGTTTGGAGTCTTCGTGCAAGAAAGTCGTTGATATCAAGATTTAGGACGTCATCAAGTGTAGCGTTTTCTTTGACGAGTCCGATTCTTACAAGTGAGTGCATTAAAACTGGTTCTTTTTGGGCCCGCTCTTCTTGTCTGAGTGCCAAAAGTGACCTTGCCTGGTGCCTTACTCTTGATAGCTCAGTTCTTGCCTTCCACAACTCTCTTTTGTTTTTGAGACCATAGGTACCAAGAATGTTAAGATCCTCCATCATAAAGTCATAGTTAAGAGGACGTTTTGGTTTCTTCCAGACTCTACTTGGATAACGTGGATCTCCCATTCATTTCCACCTATTTCTTTGCCTTTGCATCGCCAGTTGGCTTTGCAGCTCCTGCTGTTGGTGCAGCTGGCTTTGCAGCTGCTGGCTTTGCTCCTGCCGCCGGTGCAGCTGGCGCAGCTGGGGCTGCTCCTGCCGCCGGTGCAGCCGCAGCAGCCCCTTCGGCTGGCACAGCTCCGGCAGGTAATACCTTGCCTCCCTTTCTGACTCCAACTGAGGCTCCTTTACGTCCCGTCGTTCGAGTCCTTTGGCCTCTGACTTTTAATCCATAAGTGTGACGAAAACCTCTCCAACTGTTTGAGAGTTTTTCTCTTTCAATATCGTTTCTTACTGTAAAAGCAACATCAGATGTGATAAGATGCATTGTTTTCCCAGTTTCTACATCCTTTCTTCTGTTGAGTATCCAGCTTGGAAAATTCATAGACGATGGATCCTTTAGCGCCTTTTCAATGTCTGCAACTTGGGCCTCTGTTAGAAAACCAATGTTGGTGTTTGGATTCAATCCAAGTGCACTCACGAGGGCGTTGGCAAAGTTGTAGCCTATTCCCTTTATGTGCGTGAGACCCACCGACAGCTTTTTGTCGCCTGGGATATCCTTTCCCACAATTCTAACAATGTGCCTATAGTCTTGTACGGACAAGTATTGAGAAATCAATTCGGCCCGGATAAAAACCCTACTTCCAAATCGAGGCGGCATAATATTTTAAGAATGAATCAACCGTAATAGAAGCAATTGAGTGAGATTCAACAACTGGTCAAAAATGCGTACGAGACGGAACCAAAGTACACCGAGATAAAAGCAGGCTTGCCTGAGGACTATGCCGAGATCAAGACAATCAGGGATCTTTTGGAAATTCATTACAAGCCGGTTGAGGCAAAAGAACAACTCAGAAGAAACCTCATCACACTAATCAAATCAGGTAATGTCAAATATCCGCAGATTTTAGGATACGACGACGATGTAGTTCCTGCGCTAGATAGGGCCATTCTTTCATGTCATGACATATTCTTGATAGGCCAGATAGGCCAGGCAAAGACAAAGCTCGTAGAAACCATCGCAACAAATCTACTCTCGCCAATACCAGTAATCGAAGGAAGCATCACAAATGACAGCCCAATGGATCTTCCAGCAGACGAGCTTGCAACCCTGCTTGATGGCAAAGAAGCGGAAAATGTCTCACCAAAATTTCACATAAGCCCGGAGAGCACACAAAAGATTCTCGACAACAACCTTGACACAAAGATAAACTGGGTCGACGGCTACCACAGATTCAAGTACGTACTTGCGACACCAGACATCTCCGTAAAAGATCTTGTGGGATACATAGACGCCATCAAAGTGGCAAAAAAGGGAATCGAATTGTACAAGATAGACTCGTACTCGCCAGGACAGCTGATGCAAGCAAAGCACGGAATATTTTGCATCGACGAGCTCCCAGTACTGGATCCAAGAAAACAAGTCGCACTACTTTCAGTTTTGCAGGAAGGAAGGTACACGACTGGTTCGTACCCAGTCATATTCGAACCAAAGACTGTCTTTTTTGCTACTGCAAATCCGATTGACTACACTCATTCTGGTAAGATAATTGAGCCACTCTACGACAGGCTAAAGAGCCACATACATACCCACTACCCAAAAACAATGGAAGACGAAATGCTCATCATATCTCAAGAAGCAAAAATTACAAATTGTTTCATTCCCATTTTCGTACTAAAAACACTTACACGACTTGTACAGAATGCGCGCAATAATTCAGAAATAAATCAGGCAAAAGGAGTCAGCGTCAGGTTCGGAATACACGGCCTTGAGCTGCTGGTCGGCGAATCTGAAAGGATGCGCGCAATAACCAACCAAAGTGTGCCAGTTCCAAGACACTCAGACATGTACTGTCTTTCACAGATTGCAAAATTTGAGCTCTCAGAAATAGACGATACTATTGAAAACCGGCACAAGGTATTCTATGACATTCTGAACAACGCAATAAAGGAGACATGTCTTGAATACATACAAGGAGTACCACAAGAGGCACTTGAGTCAATCAAACAAGAGTTTTCAGGAAAGACCTTCCAAGTTTCACAAAAGATGCTCTGGGAGAACGGACAAACTTCCTACAAGAACCAACTGCATAGATTTGCTAACCTTGCCGCACTAGTTAATTCAAAAATAGAGAAGGCAAGACAAGACCAAGCAGAATTTGAGAAGAAACTACAGTCACACAAGATCCAAAGCAAGAATCTGCAGCTAAGCGACAATACGGCAGAAGAGCTAAAGGCCGCATTTCTGGAAGTAGTACTCGACGGCCTGTGTTTTGTAACGCCAAAGATAATCGACAAAAAAGAAGCAGGTTATGTCGCTGCGTAACTTTACAAACTTTGTCTACCACGCTGCGACGGAGCAAAAGCAGGAAGGACAAAAATCAGAAAGTCTCGACGAAAAAACACTAGATAAGATACTAAGCGCACTTGCAAACCAGTCTATGAAGGACAAAACGCCGACACTTGAAGAACTGGAAGGCGTCCTTGAATGGAGCATGGCAGAACAAAGCCAGGACTCTTCAACATATACCGAGTCTACAGAAAGCCCAAAAAGCGATGACACCAAATCAATTACAAAATATCTAATTGAGCACGGATATCTCAAAGACGACAGGAACTGGTTGACAAAAAAGGGCTTCTTTGCTGTGGGGAATCATTTACTTCGAGACATAATGAACGAGTTAAAGGCAGGAGAATTCGGCCTGCATGAAACAAAGTTAATCGGAACTGGAACTACGATCCTTGACACCACAAAGAAATTCGAGCTTGGGGGAGATCTCAAGCTACTCAACGTACCAGTCACACTAATCAACACGATAATCAGAGTTACAAAAAATCAGGTAAGCTTCAAGTTCCCCCTGGATGTTGACGTCAACGACTTTGAAGAGTTTGAAATGGTCGAAGATGTGCGAGCAGCAGTGGTCTACTGCATTGACTTGAGCTCAACTATGAAGTCGTCGCTGAGCAGCTCCGGTATGAGCAGAATCGAGGCAGCAAAAAGAGCCCTGTGGAGCCTCTATGTTCTAAACAGGAAATTCTTTCCAAATGACTTGATCTCAATTGTGGGCTTTGCATCTATGGCCTCAGTAGTAAATCCTCACGACATTCCATTTCTAAAAACATACGATGCAAATGACGAGTTTCTCCACTATACAAACTACCAGGCAGCATTTAGATTGGCAAAAAAGATTCTACAAAAACATCCCTCAAAGAACAAGCGCATTGTGATGATAACGGACGGCCAGCCAAGTGCATGCTTTGTAGACAACGAGTCACAAAAAAATTCTATACTCTCAGAAAAGCCGTACTCTAACTTTTATGTGCCAAATCCATCAGTGGTCTCTAAAATAAATGAGGAACGGAATATGAAAATAGATCAGACAAAAGAGAGTATGGTTTACCTCTGCTACAGATACAAAAAAGTCGACCCCAAAATAGACGAACGTACCATTACCGAAGCAAAAAAATGTTTACGTGAAAACATACGCATAGACTCCATCGTAGTAAGCGAAGAATCCGAGCTTCTAGTATATGTGCAACAAATGGAAAAACAACTGCAAGGTAGAACATACCACATCAACCAAAACAACATGGGCAAGGTTCTCGTAATCGACTACCTGTACAATACCAAGAAGATATTAAACTCGACAAGATGACCTGGTGCATGGAAGACAAGGCCAAAATAGCTGAGAGACTCTTCAATCCTGACGTTTCCGTAATAATGGCTGAGCTTGAGGACGGTGCAAAAGAGTCAACATATCTTGAAGAAAAACTCGGAGTGGCTCAAGATGAGATAAAAACTCGACTTGCATACCTAATCGAAACCGGCTTTGTCACAGTCACAGACTCGCCAATTACGTACAGCGTAAATCACGACAAACTTGCAAAATTCATGGAAAACGACGAAAACTACAAAGGAGTAGTAGACGGCCTCACCGAGCTTGACAGCTACCTAAACTGACTTTTTCCTGCCTGCTATCATGTACAGCAGGGCAATGCCTAGGCCGACAAAGCCGGATATTATGATGCCCTGACCAAGAACATTTAACAAAAGAACAGACTTTTGCGGCATGTGTGTGATTCCAATGACTACAGACACAGCTGAGCCAGAGTTTTCCACGACCAGCCTATAGTCTCCCCTGCTTTCTATTTGAAAGGTGGCCTCAGTTGACTTTTGTTCGATCTTCTGTGACACAACTTGACTCCCTGCAGGATCAAAGACAGTCGCGTACAAGCTGCCCTGATCAAAATTTTCCGCTTGTACGACAAAGACGCCGGTGTCAGATATGGCAGAATCAAGCCCCTTTGTTATTTCCAACGAAGAACCTACCGCTACCTGCCCTTCGGTTATTGCCATGTCTTGTGTGATAAGCTTGGAGCCGTAAAACGAGATGACTATGCCTGCGGCAACGAGTGCGCCGCCGATGAACAAAATAAGGTGCGATCTCTTCATCACAGATCCAAAATGTTGCCTCTATATTGGTATTGAGACGTCCTCAAAAAAGTTAGACATGGCTAAGAAAGTTAGCCTAGACTAACTTTTAAATAAACAAAGCCCTGATTATATCTGTATACCTTGAAAGTATTTTCAAAGATGCTATCGGTCCTAGTAGTAACTGCGATCGTAGCTACGCTTTACTTTGTATATCCAAATATCTCTGATGCCAAGAATGAAGAAAAAAGATTCGTTACACATACCGGGGCAGTCATAAAAACAACAGGAGACGTGCTGGATCCAGTATACACCGCGCAGCAAGTCGAGTTTGATCCTGACAAGTATCTCAGGGAATTTAACTACGGAAGAGTCTCTACATTACCGGACGGAACGACATTACGCGAATTTACGATAATTACAAACGATGACAAAATAATGGAGATCTCGCCTGGCGTCTTTTACAACGTGTGGACTTTCAATGGGACGGTACCAGGTCCTACGATTCGCGCAACCGAAGGTGACCTAGTACGCATAAAGTTCGTCAATGAAGGCTCCAAGCCGCACACAATTCACTTCCATGGGATACACGCAGCAGAAATGGACGGTGTCTTTGAGCCAGTAGGAGGTGGCGGCGGCCAATTCACGTACGAGTTCGTTGCAGGCCCAGCAGGTGTGCACCCATACCACTGTCACGTGATGCCTCTTGAGGAACACATAGCGCACGGCCTCTATGGCGTATACATCGTAGACCCAAAGACGCCTCGACCATCTGCTGATGAAATGGTGATGGTTCTCAACGGATTTGACACAGATTTTGATACTGAAAACAATTTCTACGCGGCAAACACGATTCCGTTTTACTACCAGCACCACCCAATACAGATAGACGCAAACAAGCTGATCAGAATATACGTTGTAAACATACTGGAGTTTGATCAGATAAACAACTTCCATCTACATGGCAACCTCTACAATTATTACCCAAGCGGGACGTACAGCGTGCCAACTCAATACACAGACATGATAACGCTCTCACAAGGCGAGCGTGGGATTATGGAGTTTACGTACACCTATCCAGGAAAGTACCTCTTCCATGCGCATAAAACAGAATTTGCAGAAAAAGGCTGGACGGGCCTCTTTCTTGTAAGAGGCCTAGGCGAGGTGCCAAGCTAGATGCAGACAAACAAGATCTCAAAAGCCAAAGTGATCTTGGCAGGAGTAATCCCGATCATCCTGCTTGCAGCAATGGTAGCATATCTTTTCGGTCCAGGCGCAGAACTTTTGAACTTTGGAGTCGCATTGCCTCAGATCACAATAGAACAGATCCACTTTGTAGATTCTGAAATCCAAGTGACTGTGAGAAATACAGGTCCAATTGATGTGTCGATCGCCCAAGCCGACGTAAATGACAGGATCCAGCCAGCTGCAATCGAGCCGGACAGACATCTCGCAAGATTTGAGACAGCACTGGTTCGAATACCGTTTGATTGGAATGAAGCAGAACCATATGAGATAGGCTTGACCGTGGACGATGGAACTAGATTTGCAAAGTCAGTTGCTGCAGCAGCCCCCGCAATGAAGCCAAGCACAGAGCTTGTATCTTACTTTGCAGTAATTGGGACATACGTTGGGCTCATACCTGTGATGATAGGCCTTTTGTGGTTCCCGTTCATCGCAAGACTCAGTCAGGCAAAGTACAAGTTCTTTTTGGCAGTCACAGTGGGGCTACTCCTGTTTTTGGGAATAGATGCAATCGAGGAGGGTCTTGAGGTTTCTTCAGAAAGGCTCACAGGTGCATTCAACGGCCAACTGCTTGTTGCAACGGTTGTGGTCTGCTCATTTATTGGACTATACTATACATCTGAAAAACTCGTAAACAGGGCAAGCGGAACAATCACAAAATCGGTGGCAATCGCGCTGATGGTTTCAATTGGTATCGGACTGCACAACCTAGGAGAGGGACTGGCAATCGGGGCCGCAATAGGACTAGGCGAAGTCGCATTAAGCACTTTTCTCATAATCGGCTTTACCATACACAACACAACGGAAGGCCTTGCGATTGCAGCTCCGATGGCAAGACAAAAGCCGATGATTGCTAAATTAGCTGCAATGGGCATGATAGCAGGCTCGCCAGCCATCTTTGGGGCTTGGATTGGCGGATTTGAATATTCACCGTTTGCCGCAATAATATTTCTGTCAATTGGAGCAGGCGCAATCTTTCAAGTAGTGGCATCAATAATGAGCTGGATCAGACAGGACGAAAAGTCATGGATCTCTGCTCCAACTGCAGCTGGAATCGCAGTCGGCATGATTGTAATGTATGTCACAAGCATCCTCGTCTAGGCCGGTTCTGGATGGATGGTAATTACCGAGTTTATAAAATCGCTTCTGATGCTGCGTTCTATTTGCGAAGTCAGATCGTGTACTTTTTCTATTGAGAGATTTTTGTCAAACGAGCAACTAATATCGATTTTGACTATTTCACCAAAGTTCAAAATCACAATACCTCCTATCTTTTTTACTTCAGGCCTCTCCTTTAGCAGTCGAATTATCTTCTCGTCTGCCATCCGGTATTCAGTTTTATGGTCTTTTGGTATGGCAATGTATGGCTCAAGGTGAATCGTGATATGCTCAATTTCGGGCAACGCTTTGTGGATTCTTTCTTCGATTAGCTCAGATATGTGATGCGCCTCCTCCAAATTCATATTCCTATCTACCATGATGTGCAGGCTCACATAACTAACACCATCTGTCTGGTGGTGGTTTACATTGTGGACTCCTTTTACGCCAGTCACACCCATTGCTATTTCTGATATCTTGGAGTCGCTTGGCACATCCTTCCATGTGGGCTCAAAATGCACTGTGATCTCCGAGTTTGTAATCGCCTTTTTGATATTGTTTTCCACTCTGCTGCTTATCTGGTGTGCATGATCAAAGCTTGCATCGGCACGAAGCGATATTGTAACATCTGCAAAAATTACATCACCTGACTTTCGCATGAGGACTGGCCCAACATCGACTACGTCCTCAGTAGAGCGTACTATCTGCCTCACCTTGTTGACAAGCTCAGGCGATATCACGTCGGTGAGGTCTTGGGCGGTTCTATAGATCAGCTTTATGCTGAGTATTGAAAGCAGGACTCCTAAGACAAGTGCTGCAAAAAAGTCACCATGATCAAATCCGATTGTGACTAGTACAATGCCTGCTACCACAACCAACGTAGATCCAAAGTCCAAGAACGCGTGGTAAAAGTCCGCCTTGAGTGTAGTGCCGCCAGTTTTGCTTATCGCTTTTTTGAGTAAAATAATTCTGAAGATATCTGTGCAGATTGTGTATGCTGCCGCAGTCAACGCAAGCGTACTTGTAAGCTGTGGGTGTGCAGGGCTTTGGATTCTCACAATGGACTCGAAAATAAAAAAACACGCAATCAGAAATATTGCGATGCCACCAATTAGGCCTCCAAGCGACTCTATTTTGCCATGGCCATAGGTGTGTTCAGCATCTGGGGGCTTTACTGCAAACCTTGCTGCAAGCAAAAGAATCACTGTTACCACACTGTCAAGTAGTGCATGTATGCTGTCTGTGAGCAGTGCCAAACTGTTTGAAATTAATCCAAATACAAACTCGACTGCAAACGCAGACAAAATAGCAATTAAAGAGATCTTCAGCGGGCCGGTTCTTGTCGCAAATATTTTCTGCATTGAAACCATGTTTTCTGATCTCGCTTAACAACTAAAGTACGAATAAATCATACGGAAACGTTATTTTCAATGAGTGCAAATTCACCATAAATTGAACAAGCTGGTACTAGGTGCACTGGGATTACTACTAATTCCACTTTTTGTAGATGCGAGTGCTGCCACAAACCCAAACCTGTATGTATCTGCAGAAAACCCCTATTATAGCAACCATTTTGCAGGCTCGATGATAATCGAGGTGTTAGTCAACGATCCAGGGCTTTCCGACACGGACGAAGGAAAAGGCGAACCTGACGTCACAATAAATGGCAAGGATCTTAGGATGGTGCAAGCAAGTGATGGAAAATGGTATGCTTACTTTGCAAATCTGGAAAAGGCAAAGGCAGCAGATCAAATTGCATTTGAGACAGGTGTACCCGGAGTAGGGCTCGACTTTGGAGTTTTCTGCGGCAAAGACACTACTGCATTTGGGCCGTCGTTTTCAGACTCGGACGGAATCGCAATTCCGCGTTCAACGGGAGTGACTGGATTCTCAAACGGAAACTCTGGATTTTCCATATGTACTGGAACTCCATCTGGTTCTGTCATCAACAACGTGGTGCGCAACCCAAAATCAATTAATCAAAATCCAGCAGTACCTACAGGCCAGATAGGACTCAACGCAAACGCTTGGCCGATAATCCAACTTTACTCATTTAGCAACGATGTCGTGATACGTTACAATGCAGCTGGCGGAACACAACAAGTCACCTTACACTACGATGAAATTCCAAACATACTGATGAGTCTTGATAGAGCAACCTACCCGCCAGGTTCCGAAGTCTTTGTGACCATAAACGACATGCAGCTCAACCAGGATCCGACAGCTAGGGACTCGTGGACCTTCAGTGTTGGATCACCGCCAGGCGTCTTTTATGGCGCGTTTACGGAGACTGGTTCTAACGCGGCAAACGGCGGAGCAGGCCTTACAAACTTGCTTTCAAGGCTGTCAACACTTGACTTTGAGAAAAACGGCATAGTGTCAATGTCACTTGGACAAGTAGCTCAACTAGAATCAAACGGATACCAAGCAACCACTGCAAGCGATGGAACCACCACATATACCCAAATTGTGACTTTTGTGGAATCACAACCAAATTCTGCCATCTTTGAGAACTTTGACTTTGGGGACGACTCTAACATCAAAGTAAAATCTACTGCACCACGAGACCAATCTGCTACGATATCTTACAACTCAAAGTCGCTTTCAATCGTTTCCGGCCTAAGCACAGCAAGCGTGAGTCTAGGCTCAACACAGCCAGCATCAGGTCAAAAAATTCCTCTCACCATAACAGACCCAGACCAAAACATAAACTCTGGAGCAAGAGACAAGCTAGAAGTGTTTAGGAGCTCCGCTATAATTCCATCTCTTACAATTGGAAGCCCGGTGACCCTGCAAAACGCAGGAAGCGTCAAAATATATGCTGGATCTACTGATGCACTTACTGGCGGAACATCAATTCCATCTTCGGTCAATGACACAAATTCCGATCTACTTGTGCTAAACACAAAACCGCCTGTAGCAAACCAAAACTTTGAAAAAATATCTATCAACCTTGGAATATCTGCGATAACCCTGCAAAATCTGTTGATCGACACAAACGACGGTGACAGCGGAACAAACTGGATCAATTACGACTTTAGATCACTGCAAAATCAGCTCGGCATTACGGATTTCTCAGACACAACACTGTCGTTGTATTTTGGCCACACAGATCCCCCACCAGTCACACTAGCTAGCGCAGGTGAGCTGACGGGCTCAAAGGGATTGATACAGATTGATGATGCTTCAGTAAACGCAATAGACAGTGAATCAGGAACTGCATTTTTAGTAATCAATTTTGATTCGTCGAACAATTCCGCGCCACAAGGAACCATCTCCACTGAAACCGACACGCAGCCAATCGCATTTGATCTATTCTCATTTGGACAACAAGGTGGCAAAGACGTAAACAATGCAATTTACAGATTTGAGCTGCAAGAAACGTCTGCTAATTCAGCAACCTTTACTGGTACAGTAGAGTATGCAATCGCAAATCAGCTAAACCAATTTGATGCAAACTTTATTGCAAATACGATAAAGCCAATAGACCGCGATGTCAAATTCTTTGTGAACCAGAGACTCATCGATGAAAAAGGAATCAATATAGCATATTCGGATATCGCAGAGGTGGGGCTCACTATAGGAACCTCCTCAAAGACTGACATAAGAACGCATTCTGGCGCAGTATCACTCAAATCAAACGTAATTCGATTCGGACATCCAGTCACAATTGTGCTCAATGATCCGGATCTCAACGTAAAACATGATGCAATAGACATCTATTCTGTAATCAATAATCCTGCCTCGCCAAACGTCGACACTGTGGGCACCACCGGCGGAGGCATACTGCTTGAGGTACTAATCAAAGACATCCGCTTCAAGAGGTGCACAATAAACGGCGTAGAACATGGCGGCCTTGCAGCAACCGGTTTTAGTCTAATTGAAACAGGACCTGACACCGGAAGATTTGAGGGAGTCTTTAAGATGCCGTCTCAGATTTGCAACAAAGATGGCACCAAACTCATCTCTCCTGCAGGTGGCATAGTCGACCTCAAGTACCATGACTTTAGGGACTCATCAGGCCAGCCAAACATATTTGGCCTCAAGACCTCGTCTGCCTCAAAGCTTACAAAATCGGATGTTGGCAGCACAAAGACAAGCTCCAAGCTGCAGAGTTCCAATATCGCAAAAATCAACTCAAAGACATACACTCTGCCAGAACCTGGCAAATCGACACACGTTGTACTTACAGGGAAGGTCTTTAATTACAAGCCTGGCACCAAAATCAAATTTACAGTTACCGATCCTACAGACAAACAGCATGTCTTTTACGCCTTTGCGACAAAACAGGGCAACTACAAGAGTTTCCTCATGCTAAAACACAACTCCCCTGCAGGAGATTACTCTGTAGATATCGAATACCAAAAATCAAACGTCGGCAAACACACATTCACAGCTATAAAGTCCAAAATCGACAAAAATTAAAACAATTTTTTAAAAACTGCAAAATCATAAGGTCAAAAAAGGTTCAAGAAAAGGATGCGAAAGTCAAATTTTCTTTCATAGAATACATAAATACCCTTAGTCCTTGTATGTGCCTAGAAATGAGCGGAGCTGGAAGACTGGTAGTATTATTTTTGTCACTTATCGTTTTAACAATGGGTTTTACAAGCGTTTTTGCGCAAGTAGATTCCGGCCAAATACCACCACTATCAGTCAAGACAGAGCTCCCATTATACGATGAGGGAGATACAGTTACCTTTAGTGGTTTCATAAAGAATCCAGACGTAAACAACCTAATTGATATCACAGTTAGAGTCATAGGCCCACTTGTGAATGGAACATCAAGCAACATAGTCCAAGTAAAACAGATCAAACCGCAACTTGACGGCTCGTTTGAGGGCGAATTTATCGTAGCAGGTCCGCTTTGGATCAAAAAAGGTGATTACAAAATTGTGGTTAATTACGGCCCACAAAAGGCAGAGACCACATTCTTTTACAATGGAGGAACAGGTCAAGCACCACCAGACACAAAACCACCTCCACCACAATGTGCACCAGGACAAATCATAGTGGGTGGCAAGTGTGTGGAGGAAAATATACCCAAACCGCCACCACAATGTGGAACAGGAACTGTATATGATGAGGCAACAGGTACGTGCATTGTGGCACCACCCGTGACATGCCCACCAGGCCAAGTCCTAACTAACGGCCAATGTGTAGATAGAGAACCAGAAGAACAGCAACCAGTTTGTGGTCCGGGCACAGTTCTAAAAGACGGCATCTGTGTTCCTGAAAAGACGACTACGAAACCCGGCGGTGGTTGCCTTATTGCGACTGCTACATTTGGAAGCGAGCTTGCACCCCAAGTCCAGCTGCTCAGAGAAGTTAGAGACAACGTCGTCTTTAGCACCGGCGCAGGAACCACATTCATGGCCGCATTCAACGAT
>JBKBQK010000005.1:0-26429 GCA_046292705.1 Candidatus Nitrosotenuis sp.
GATGACATGATAACCACTTGCATGCTTTTCATGTTCATTGATACCGTGCGCATGAGAGGAATGATGTGAATGTCCCTCTTCATGCTCGCTATGAGCTGATGTGTGACTATGGCTTTCACCATGACTATGGCTTTCACCATGACTATGGCCTGAAGATCCGGTGCCAATTAGATATGATGAAAAGTGTTCTACTGTTGAAGTGTATGCACATGTGTGAGATGTGTCTTTACTTGGATCGCGTGCGGGTGCAGGCGTTATTTCGTGCCAATGCCCGGATTCTAAAAGATAAAGGATCACTCCCTGTGGACATGCTGTGCCGTCTTTTTCTACATTAAAATGTATAACTGGTTTGTCACTGTAAATTGCAGGATCGCCAAAGTCGATATCACTTGTTTCTTCAAAATTCAAAAATAACGCGACATTTCCTGATGGTATTGGCACACCTGTCGGATTGGCAGTATCTACCTTGATTGAAATTCCTATATTTGTGCCATACGCATTCATTGGCAATTCTATTGCATTGATAAAATGGTGTTCCGTTCCTTGCTCTACTTGCTCGAATCTAAGTAAAATATTACTTCCTGGATTTATCTCATCGATAACAGGTGGGATGATAAATTTGCCTCCACCAGCTATGGGAGCTACAAATACCGGTGGTATGAATACGGTATTATCTAACAGTGCGAGTCCCTTTGGTGCAGAATATGTCGGTATGCCCAAGTTGCTAATAAGTGTGGAAGTGTTGGCATTTGCCGCAACATTAGCCGTATATGTGACTGGTGCAGGTGACGATATTGCAAATTTCTGACTAGATGCAACTTGTATTGCTTGGGGCAGGTCGTTTGCAGATGTGATAGGAGCACTGTTTATCTTGGCTCCTCCTGTCTTTAGCTTCTCAAATGTATTTTCGTCTACATGTGGAGGCTCAATTGTAGTCGACATGTTTGTAGTAAAGTTCACAAATGTTTGCGTTATGTAAGAGAATCCCGTAGTACCCAAAATCTCATCTGATGCCTCTGGGTTTTTTGCAATTCCAAATCCAGGTGATCCCTTTATTTGCACTACACTGTACGTTCCATTATTGACGCCAACAAGTTCTACAATTCCAGGTGTTGGGTCATTATCAAATTTACTATCATCTGTGACTACAAAATTAAACCACGTAGTAAGATCTAAGTAGTCTGTTGCATTTGTAGTATGTCTATACGGGTTTGGCATAATTAAGAATGTCGCGTTTCCTGCAAGAAATGGATTGTCTTCTGTTTGAAAGTTGAAGATTGTCAAAATCTGTGTTTTAGTATTGTTAAGACAACCTGAACAATTTTGCAAAATAATCTCTGCGTTGACATTCTGTGGCAATATTATATTGTAACAAAAAATAATTACGGATAATGCAACTATACAAAACATTGTCTCTTGATAAACATGACGCATACTTTGCCTTTTTTTCAACATAAGAAAAAATTGCCCCAAAGTCATAAGTTTTCTAGTAGAATTCCAAAACGCTTGTTGTAGTTATTTGATCATGGGCCGACATTAAGTGTAAAGCAAAAAATACATTTGATCAACCATGATGATGTGGTTCGTCAAACTCTGGATTTGGATTATCCAAGTTTGTTGGGGGGAACGTGGGCGTTATTAAATATGGTGAGCCTGGTATGTCTTTAGCAAAGCCGCCGGGTCCATAATGATTTGGTGGATTGATATCACCAAGAACATTTAGCACGGTAAATGACATTACATTCGCTGTTCGAAATACTACGTTCTTTTTGCCTTGATTAAGAAGACCTATGTCTGTAATTCGCGGAGCGCCGGGATTGCCCACTTCAGTAAGATCGACTGCAGGAATGTGTGAGTGGTACACACATGTGTCTCCAGGTTTTGACGCATCTGGAATATAGTTCAATTGTGCGGGTGCCATCCATGTTCTTTGTGGAAGCTCGTCTACATGACCAGCTATTGGTGTGACTAGTGGCATTGCGTTGTTGTTACATGGAATTCGTACAAGTAAATGTCCCGCTACGTAATTTGGACTATAATCAACAAGTGGGTAATAATCGCCTGGGCGCATGACTTGGCCTGCCAGTGACACTGTTACAGCATTAGGAAGTGCTGAACCGCTGACTCCAGATTCAAAGCCGTGGCTTGCGGTAGCATAATGGTATGAAACCACTCCTAAAGCTATCGATGTTGATACTATTGCAACAAACAATCTAAAGTCAACTTGTTTCATTTGAAATTCTGAACAAAAATCAATGAATATAATATTTCTAGTAGAAACGCAAAAGTAGTTTTTTGCTTCTACCAATTTTGTTTAATATTTGATAATTTTTCAAAAAGTAAAATGAACAAAAACAACTCACACAAAGGCATTATGACGATTCTAATCGCTACAGTTGTTTTGATTTCATTGGTATCGACTTTAAGTGAGGCTTTTGCACATGCCAGTTTTCGATTTGTACCTGGAAACGGTGCAACTGGGGAAGGATGCACAAGCGGAACTTGCGTTTCTAAGAACCATACTGTGAACTTTGTCATAGGAGAAACATTTGAGCCAGCATTTACTGACTCTTATCACGATGCAGAACTAACACTAACACATATTCTAACAAGCTTCCGACTTGGAAATGCACACAAAGACCAAACCTCGGCAGCATACTCGCAAAGTGACTTTTCATCAGTAGGCAAAGTACTCAAAGTAGATACGTACTTTTACCCATCTGGCAGACTTGTCAATTCTGCAGGTTCTCCGTCGCCTACTGGCGGAGTAAAATTTGCTATAGGGAATGGGGATGGTAGTGTGGCCGACAACCCCGGTGCCGGCACTGCAGGTCTTTTTTGCGATACTGCTACTAATTCTGCTGGTGTTTTAACTGGAAAGGCTTACAACTGTGTTCCAAATCAAGGTGGGGCATACGGGTACACAGATAAAAGAGAAGGCATGTTCTTTAGGCCGCTTGGTGTATTGGAACAGTCAGGAAGTGGATTGCAGTATAGGCAGAACATCAGACAATACTATACAGAACAAGGCCTTACGCTGTATCACATTTATGGCTCAATCAACTACTTTAATGACACAGATATAGGACTAACAAAGCTCAACATGTGGATAGACGGAAGAAACATCAAAGGGCTTTCCATGGCTGCAGCAAACGATGCCAACAACAGAACATACACAGTAAATGGTGGATTCGGCTTGAACAACATGACTACATCAGTATACTGGCCTGATGCAGACGGGGGAGTCACTGAGAATACGCATCCGACCAACCTGAGAAAGGCAATAGGGCAAATACGAGACAACACATGGGATATCTGGAATGTTGTAGAACAACTCACCAATGCTTTAAGAGGCATAGCTGGATTTGATTCAAATGCCATACCAGATCACACGCCAAGAAACTACACCAACCCAGGGCCCACAAATAATGGGTACTACACATTCCCGTAAAGGGCCTTTATTTTTTGATGGTTCTACCAGTTTCTTTAAATTTTTTCCAAGTTCAATATCTTTGATGTCAATTTACCAGTTTGCCGAAGACAAATCCAAGCTTTTCACAGCAGTAATTCTATCAGTAATTGGAATACTTGTTGCGCCGATAATCCTGCCAAATCTCTTTCATGGCGCTCACATTCTCCACATAGGATTGCATATAGGAGGAATGGTTGCGGCCATATTTCTGACTGTAGTGACAATCATAGCATATTCAAAAATGAGAACAAAGAGACTGGGATTCACTGCAGTCGCCTTTTCATTTTTCGTTGTAGCAGAAATAATCTCATTAATTGACATTACCTGGCCATTTACGTTCTATTTAGGCGGCATTCCACTGCGTGAAATTGAACACATACTAATTATATCAATGCTGGGCATATTCACATTGGCAGTATTTAGGAACGATTAGTAAAATGAAAGAACGTGCTGAATTGATAATCAAAATTGTAAACGAGAATCCAGGAATTCGTTATTCTGAACTTATGCGAGAGACCGGCCTCAAAAACGGTGTCCTAAGTCATTATTTATCTAAAATTGAACAGGCCGGCAGAATAATTATAGAGCGAAGCCCCAGAGTCGCAAGGCTGTACCCCTGCAGCATGTCCGATGGAGAAACTCGCATAATTAAAAATCTATGTAGTTTTACCACAAGACAGATCCTTTTGGGATTGCTTGAACGCGATATGACCTTTAAGGAGATCGTCGAGTGGACAAAAAAATCGCAAGGAACAGTCTCAATTGTCTTGAAAAATCTTGGAGCAGATGAAGTTGTTACTCGTAAATTTCAAGACGGTGTCATCAGTTTCACAATAATAAATAAAAAACTTGTCAGCCAACTAATAGAAAAATACAAGCCAAAGCTAATCGAGAGTGCTGCAGACAACGTATCTGATATTCTCTGTTCATTATGAGTGGTAGAACGATCAAATTAATTTGAAAGATCTACCAAAATTATTAATTAAAAAATAAACTAACATGATCTATGCAAAAGAAACTTGCGATTTTAGCAGCCCTAATCATTTCAGTCAGTCTAGTCAATAGCGCATACGCACACAAAGCTCAAGTGGTAGGCGATTATAAAATCGAGATTGGATGGAAAAATGAACCTCCTATAGCAGGAAAGAAAAACGCAATAGAAATTATGATCGTAAAAGCTACTGCTGTTGACAAGAAATCAAATGATGATCATGGTTCACACGATGCCAAGAAATCAAATGATGATCATGGTTCACACGATGCCAAGAAGAAACCAACTACCACAACATCTTATGATGAAACACATCAAACTATGAAACACAAGTCTACAGAAGACAAAATGCATAAACACGATGCTAAAAAAACAACTAAAAAGGCTACGGGAATCACCGGTTTGAGCAAAACACTTGAAGTAGATGTTACACTAAACGACAAAAAGACATTCCTAAAGCTGGTCGAGGACAAGAAAAACAAAGGAACTTACTACGGGACATACACTCCGGACTCGGAAGGTTTTCCAACTGTTCACATTGTTGGTAAGATCAAAAACACACCAGTTGAGATAACACTTCACCCAGAAAAAGTAGTAAAATGATAAGATCTTCATTCCAACATTTTTAATGTGTCAGATGCAGTGATGATGCCAATTATTTTGCCTGTTTTTGCAACAAGAATGCACTTTGTATACCTCACAAGTGGTACCAGTGCTTTAGCCGGCGTTTGATAATCAACAATTGGTGGTCTTGCTTCCATTACGTCTGCAAGCTGAATTTTTTTCCAAGATGATTCATCGCTGTCTGCAAGATGTTTTACTACACCATCTTCAGTTATCACGCCAACGGGTTCTGCACCACTAAATATTGGAATTTGGCTAATCGACATTTTTCGCATTTTGTGTATGGCGTCATGAAGTGAATCTGTTGGCTTGAGCTTGACGATTTCTTTACTACAGATGTCTCCTGCCTTATTGGGGTCTGATCTGCCTTCAAGCGTTGCTAGGCTATCAAAGAGTCGTTTTGCAGTTTCATAGCTTGGCTGACTTCGCCCTGATTCTATCTGGTTTATCATAGACGTGCTGACACCAGTCATCTTTGCCAGCTGTTTTTGTGTTATTCCGAGCTTTGTTCGTGCCTGTTTGATACTATCAAGTCGTGGAAGCATGAATTTCTTGTAGATAATGTTCCTATGAATTTTACTAGTGTAGGTGTCTTTGAACAGACATGAACCTCATCCTTACGAAAAACATGTGCTGAATGAGGTCATTTGTTATATTTTATGAAAACTCTATTTTTGCGTCTGCTGAATTTTCTACATTCGATTATTACATCTAAATAAAATTCCACAAATTTCAAGTATTTTGCATGCATCTTTATTTCCTTGTCTGCATAATTTCAAGTCGTCTATAATTAAGAGCCATCATGCCTTGATTCATTGCAAAATATTTTTGAAACCAAGGTGCAGAAATCATACTACCTGGAAGTGGTGGGCTTCCATTTCACTGTATATGCCATCCAAAGTCCAATCATTTCTAAAAATTGGTGCACCCTGAGTCAGTTTGTTATTGTATTCTGCACTAAAAATTATTATACCATTGCTAACTTTGACACGAGAATATCTGAGGTATCGATTATTTTTGTTTGGCAATGCTGACTCTTGCTTGACATTACCAAAAGATTCGCTATCAGGAAAATATACAAGAAAAAGCTGATCTGAAAGATTCTTTAGCTCTTCATATAATCTTTATCCAGCCATATTTTTGACCAACACTGTCTTTTGTAGATACAATTGAATATCCTGCCTCAGATGTGACAAAGATATTTGACGGATCTAGTTTGTATGCGTTGTGTTGTGCCCTTGGATTTGTATTTCGTCTCACCAATCGTTTTGTCAAATAGGACGATTGAAAGTTACAGCAACTTCATCTGATTCAACCATCACCTTTAACAACCTGCGTATGACGAATGTTAGCGGCACCACATTAACAATTGTCGAGGTAGGCCAACACTTCATTCATCATCGGAAATTACACCCAAGCTCTTTCCCAATACAACACCATTCTGCAGAACGATCCACAGAACACGCAGGCTTGGAACAACAAGTGCATGGCATTAGAGAAACTCATAATGTATGATGAGGCAATAAGGTGTTTTAATCGTGCAATAGAGTTAGATCCGAATGACCACATCGTGTGGTACAACAAAGGGAACATCCTTGCACGATTGATGAGATACGATGAGGCGCTTGGATGCTACAACACCCAATTCAGCTAAATCCGAACGATGTGTCCTCGTGGAAAAACAAGGCATACGTCCTCTCAAAGCTCGGAAGAAGTTTTGAGGCAAAGCAATGCCTCGACAAAGCAACAAACTGCCCAAATCCTGATTCTGTAACGTGCATTTGATTTTAGTAGAAAAGGCGAGGATATCAGGTAGAACACTGTCGACTTGGCGATATCCTCGCTTTGATTTGGTTGGTCTTGGCTGGTCCTAATCTCGGTACAATGGCCGCTGAATGAACCTAAATTAGAGGCACATTCTAATAAAAAAAGCCTTGCGTAGGATTCGTTCGTGAACAATTTCGAAATGTTGTTCAAAAAGAACACACTAGTTTTCAAACGTACCTAAAAATTACTTCAAACCACATTGAGGATCCTAGTAGCAGAGGACAACAAATTTGCAGCAAAGCAGTACAAGACACTACTTGAAAAAAATGGACATACCGTAGTAGTAACTGAAAACGGAAAAGAATGCGTCAAAACATACAAAGAACATATGAAAATGACAGAGTTTGAATCACTTAATGAACCACCGTTTGATGTAGTAATTCTCGATCACAATATGCCGAAAAAAAGCGGTGCAAAAGCAGCAAAAGAGATTCTTGTCAAGAACCCAAAACAAAAGATCTTGTTTGTAACTGGATATCAGAGATGGGCAATCGAGGACGAAGCAGACGATCTCATCGAAAAGATAATCCTGCTTGAAAAACCATTTACGTTGTCACAGCTTGAAAGAAAGATAGAATCACTTTAGGCTATTTCTTTTTCTTTGTAGCAGTCTTTTCTAGATTTGCTTGAGCGGCCGCAACTATTGCAATCGGTATTCGGTGGGGTGAAGCGCTGACATATGATACTCCAACGTCGTGGAAAAACTTGATTGAGTTCGGATCCCCTCCATGTTCTCCGCATACTCCTATCTCCAAGCTTGGCTTGGCTGCACGACCGTTTGCCACTGCTATTTTGACAAGGCTTCCAACACCATTTACATCCAAAGTCTGAAAGGGGTTTCGATCAAGGATTTCTTTTTCTATGTATTCTGGAAGGAACTTACCCTCTGCATCTTCTCTACTGAAGCTAAATACTGCCTGTGTGAGGTCGTTTGTCCCAAAGCTGAAAAACTCTACAGTATCTGCCAACTCGTGCGCTGTGAGACATCCGCGGACGACTTCAAGCATTGTTCCAAAGTTAATTTTGAGTTTGAGGCCGTACTTTGATTCGATTTCGGCTTTGACATCATCGTAGATCTTTTTGATCTGCTTTAACTCTGAGATGTGGCCAACCTGTGGAATCATTATCTGCGGGTAGGCACGGATCTTTTGTTTTGCAAGCTCCGCTGCCGCTTCGAACACTGCTCTGATCTGCATCTCATAGATTTCTGGATAGGTGATTCCGACTCTGACTCCCCGGTGTCCCATCATTGGGTTTATTTCTGCAAGCTCTTTTACTCTCACAAGAAGTGCCTTTGCTTCTTCGAGCTCATCAGAGCTGCCTTGGTTTTCCAGCTTGTGTATTTTGTTAATTAATTCCTCTGGATTTGGCAGAAATTCATGCAAAGGCGGATCAAGCAGTCTGATTGTGACTTTGTAACCTTCCATCGTTTTTAGGATCTGAACAAAGTCGCTTTTTTTCAACTCTTGCAATTTTTGGAGGTATTGTTTGCGCTCCTCAAGTGATTTTGCCATGATTAGTTTGACAAAAAGTCCGAGTCTGTCTTTTGCATTGAACATTCTTTCTGTTCTACAAAGACCAATTCCTTCCGCACCATACTTTCTTGCCAACTCGGCGCCTTCAGGCGTATCGGCATTTGCTCTGATCCCAATTTTTTTTGCTTTTTTTGCCCACTCAAGAATCGTCCTAAAATCAGAAGTGATTTGCGGTTCAATTGTTGGAACTTGGCCCAAGTAAACACTCCCCTCACTGCCGTCGATTGTTATTGCATCGCCTTCATGAATCACAATGCTGCCAACAGCTGCCTGTTTTGCATCCACGTTTATCTTCATCTCGGAGCATCCTACGATGCAAGGCTTGCCAATTCCTCTTGCTACTACTGCAGCATGTGATGTCTTGCCACCACGACTAGTCAAAATACCAACAGATGCAAAAAATGCAGGCACATCTTCTGGTTTTGTCTCTTCTCGAATCAGGATTACCTTTGCATTGTTTTCTCCCATTGCAACTGCCCGTTTCACATCAAATACTGCAATACCGCTTGCTGCACCTGGCGATGCAGCAATTCCTTTTGTTGCTTTTTTGAATTGCTTTGCCTGCTCGCAATCGATTGTCCTGTGGAGTAGCTGTTCCAGCTGGTCTGCGTGCAGTCTTAGTAGCGCCTGTTCCTTTGTGATGAGTTTTTCTTTTACCATGTCGACCGACGTCTTTACCATGCCAGCCGCATTCATTTTTGCAGACCTTGTCTGGAGCAGATAGAACTTGCCCTGTTCTATTGTAAATTCAATATCTTGTGGTTCTTTGTAGTGTCTTTCAAGCTGCTTGCAAGTCTTGAGTAATAACTGGTAGCTTTTCGGCATCTCTTTTTGCATCTCGTCTACTGGTTTTGGCGTTCTGAGACCTGCAACTACGTCTTCACCTTGCGCGTTTACTAGGTACTCGCCAAAAATCTTGTTTGTGCCATCTCCTGGGTTTCTGGTAAAGACTACGCCTGTAGCACTGTCGTTTCCCATGTTGCCAAATGCCATGGAAACCACATTCACTGCAGTTCCATCAGCTATGTCCTTTGTGATATGGTTTTTCTCCCTGTATACAACTGCGCGCTCGCCCATCCAACTGTTAAAGACTGCTTTTATCGCAAGTTGAAGTTGTTCATCTGGATTTGATGGAAACGGCCTTCCTGTATGTGCTTCACAAATCTGCTTGTATTGTGATACCACATCTCTGAGAGATTGCTCATTTAGATCGCTGTCTGCATGAACTCCTTGCTTTTTCTTTGCCTCCTCTAAGACATGATCAAATTTTTTGTCGTCTACACAAAAGACCACCTTGCCAAATAGCTGGATAAATCTGCGGTACGAATCCCAAGCAAACCTTGGGTTGTTTGTCATTCTTGCAAGGGCGGTTACAGAATTATCATTTAACCCTAGATTCAGAATAGTATCCATCATGCCTGGCATAGATATTGCCGCACCAGAGCGTACCGACACAAGGAGGGGGTTATCATTTGAATTCCATTTCTTGCCTGTCTTTCTTTCCAGCTTGGCAATGTTCTTTTTAACTTCGGCCCAAAGCGATTTTGGCAGAGTTTTTCCGTTTTGATAGTACAGTTTACAGACATCTGTCGTGATGGTAAAGCCAGGGGGCACTGGCAACCGTATTCTGGTCATCTCGCAGAGACCTGCACCTTTGCCGCCTAGCAGTTTTTTGTTCTTGCCGTCCCCTTCGTCAAAAAAGTAAACCATCTTCATTTTTTTAATCACGAATTTTTCTATCGATTTGAAGGTGTTTTAAAGCATTCCTTTGGCAAACTCTTCTACTATTTTGTTCCAGTTCTTTGCTTTGACTATTCCGCTTGCAACAAGTATGCCGCTTGAGCCAAGTTCGATTGCCCTTCTTACATCATCGCCTGTGACTATGCCTGCTCCACAGAGAAGCTTCGTGTCGTTCTTTGCATCTCTTACTGCCTGAGCTGCTTTTGTGATTAGTTCTGGCCTCTCAGTTGAGACTGCCTTTCCAGTGCCTATGAGCTCAGGGGGTTCGATCGCAATGTATGTGGGATTTAGCTTTGCATATCTGGTCGCCTCAGGTACGTTTTTGACGCACACAACCGATATCATCTTCAAATTCTTTAGTCGACTTACAAGTTCTATAATGTCGTTTTGCGGGATTCTGTGCTCGCTGTGATTGATAAGTGAGCCATCTATTCTGGACTTTTTTAGCAATTCTGGTATGACAAAGCCGGTAGTGTTGCCCACCTTGGCGTTGTCAACATGCTGTGCAAGAAGCAGTCCTGAATAATTTTTGATGCTTCCAAGAAGGTGGTGCGGCGGAGCAATGGCAATTTTAATGTGGTATTTTTTTGCTACCGTGTCTGCAATGTGGGCCAACTTGGCTGCTTTTTTGTCAGCTATTTCGTCATAATTTTTGTAATTAATTATAAACAAGATCTGTGTGGGATGGCTTTCTGTATTATTTATTGCTTTTACAGATCGAGAGTAACGGCACCCTTCCAAATAAAATTACACAAAGTAAAAATGTTGCTAGTCATCTCTTCAGAGTTTGTAAATAATGCACATTCTGAGTCGATATTCTCGTGCAGTGTACCTTTTACTGCAGAATCTGACATGAGGAGCTTACCCGTTATCGGACAGCTTTTTGAGACCACAATTCTTCCTTTTGATGGGAGCTTGCCTATCTTGACTTCGCTTGCACCAAATCTTTTGATAAATGGAAGCAATTTTGGCGACGCGTCATCGACTATGAGACGTATTGTGCCACCATGTTTTTGCGTAACCTTGATTTTTTCTGGGATTGATGTGTGGTAAAGCTTTGATACGTCTTCTAATGTTGTCACTAAATAAAACACATCTGTGGTATTTTCCAATATTCTTTCGATTTGTGCAGTTATGTTCTCAATTCCTTGGATTACCCTAAACGTAGGAACAGTTGATTTGCTGTCTGAATTACTGATGTCTTTTACTTTGTCGACTATTTTTTTGCCTCCATAAAAAAGAAAAGAGTGGTTAACCACTCTGTTGTCCGATGGCCACAGTACCAACAAAGACTGCTCCGTTGTTAGTGGTTAACTTGAATTGAACATCGCGTCCTGACCTCATATCTTCACTTAGTGCTAGCACTAAACTTACTGATTGACCTGGTTGAATTTCTGCAACTTGGGCTGTTGAAATCAGATCTGTACCAACACCAGCGGGAGCTGGAATACCAGCTAAAGCATATTGTCCACTAGTTACAAAAGTTATTGTAGCAGGTACTGGACTTACATAGTTGTACACTACACCGCCAAATCTTGCCTCACTTATTGTAATTGGTTGAACACTATCGTTTTTGATGTAGATCGCTATGTGTTCTCCAGTTTCTTTATTAGCATCACCATCATTTGTAGCGGTGTGAGGGCTTCCATTATGGAAGGATATGCTAGCACCAGGCCTCGCATCATATCCTAGAATCTTTACTGCCTCAATTGTCGGTCTTCCACCTACTTGTGAGGAGCTAAAGAAGTTCTGCGAGTACGCAAATACTATTGCGCCTCCGACCACTGCTATTGCAACAAGCAACAAAGTAGCAATGACTGGTGCTACACCTCGTCGTGAATGAAGTCGTGTATTATTGATGTCTGTATTCATTACATGGGGTTAGGCTAGGCGTACTGTTAAGCCAAATGCTGTGCAAGAATCACAACATCAATCTATATCTAATTCCAAAAGAACTGATCCAAACCAGTCTGTTTTGGTTTGCCTATTATGGCATCAAAATCAAGATCCATCGACGAAGTTATCTGATCCAGTGTGGATTCCATAAATTCCATGTATTTTGCCGAATCGATCTCATCGGGGCGTGCCATCTCTACTGGTTTTACGCCTGGTTTATTGAGAATTTTGACATATGATATGATGTCTCCTCGCTTTATTTCACGGTGTTGCTCTAGCAGCTTTGCAGCTCTGATATGCTGTGGTACCGTCTTGTCATATTCTGATGGTGCCTTGCTAATCATCACATTGAATGCCAAATCTGCAATTGGAATTTTTTTTTCTTTTACCTTTGTTGCACAAGCAGCAATTTTTTCACTGATTTGTTTTTTTGCATCCTCGAAATCCTTGGCAGTCTGAACCTTTGAGAGGATGTCCAATAACTCATAAAACAGATTTTTGATAAAGGGCGGTGTGTGTGACTTTTTGCCGGTTAATCCTTTCACATCTACTTTACCATCCGTCGTCACACCAAGATAGTTCTTTTTTCTACTGCTTAACACCACATATCGATATTCTTTGTCGATTTCCAAGTCGACACCTTGTTCTAATTTTGTCTCTTCAACTACTTTTTGTATCTGCTCTTTTGTTGGATTTTTGATAAATAATGAATCTGTATCTCCGTACAACACTTCGATGCCAACTGATTGGCATTTCTTAATCGTCTCCATGATGATGTATCTTCCAATGGCAGTAGTTGCCTCTGCAGCTGGAAGAAAATACAGTGGAAATATTTCTGCACCCATCACGCCATAGCTAGCATTGAGAATTACTTTGAGTGCTTGGCTAACTACAGTGTACTGTTCTTTTTGTTCCTGCGTTTTTGCTTTTTTTGCTAAACTCTTGTAGTAATTTACGCGAAGGTCTCTTAGCGAGCCGATGAGCATCGATGTGAGGCCGTTGTACTTTGTGCAGACCCAGTGATTTGTGTCGGGAATTGTATTTTTTTTACATTCATCATGTGGGCATCTGACTGTTTCATATGAAAGATTTCTAACTTTGATTATGCTTGGATACAGACTAGCAAAATCGGCTACTGTGACATTGAAATGAATCCCCTCAACAGGCTCAATTACTAATCCGCCACGGTATTTTTTATCTTTGATTATTGCCTCATTTACCACACCCTGTGATTTTGCATCAAGCTCCTCTCTTCGTGGGATGAGTGCATTGCGTTGCCTGTGCTCGTAATACAGCAGGCTTCGAATCCACTGCGATACACCCATCCTTGCAATGTCGTCTATTGGCATCCTTGCAATCCTTGATATGACTACAAGTAGGTTCATCAGCAAGTCGTTGTTGAAGTTAGTAAGCTTGTACGTAAGCCTCGCATCATTATAGCAATAATTGGCAAGCTGGTAGTTCGTAAGCCTGTCCAGCTCCACGCCATAATCTAACTTTGATTCATTTAGCAGCGCCATGCAGACGCTGTTTAGAGAAAAATCGGTATACTTGTGGCTAAATGCGTATATTTGGAACGAACGGTTCGACATTGTACGATACAGATCAATGTGCACGCCGTGCTTGAGTGTGGCAGAATCCTTCATCATGTATAAGGGGTTTTCAGAATTTTTGATGCCGAGTCGCTCCGCACGGTTGTAAAGATATGGCATGTCGAATTCGTCGCCATTGAACGTAATAACAAAAGGATAGTCAGCAATTATCTTGAATGTGTCTTCGATCATCTTTTTTTCGTCTGCCTCAGAATAAAACACGACCTTGACGTCAGACAGTACCTCACTTTTACCGTCGACGGAGCCGTCCTTTCTTAGAACAAAGACCTTCTTGAGTCCATCGGAGCCCTCAAAGCCAACGGCGGTGACTTTTTTTTCTGCTATTTTGGGGTCGGGGATCCTGCCAATTTCTGATTCTACTTCAATATCGAAGCTGAGTCGTCGTATCTTTGGAATGGGTTGATTTAACAGCTCAGCCCATCGTGTGATGTATTCTTGGAATTCGTTTGCATTCACAATTCCCTTTGTTGTGTTTACATCAAGCAAGAGGCTCTTCATTGCCATGTTAACGTCTTCTGTTAACTCAAAGTCGTGTGGAACTATCTTACCATCCTTTATGGAGTAATATCTGCCGACAATCAATCCTCTGTCATACAAATAATTTTCATAATACTTGATGTCAGATTCCCACGTCTCAATTATGTTTCTGATGCTCTTCTCAGTTTGCGTGCCACCTATTGCAAGCGGGTCGGTCACAATTATTTTTGATACTGGTATCTCTTTGTCAGTAAGAAAGTCTTTTCTTTTATGCTGCTCGATTCTTATGATGTCCTTTCTCCCCGCAAGAAATCCAAGCTCTTCTGGATTTAGTTTGGAATAGCAGTAGGGCTTGTGGCCAGTCTCGTCGGTCCACAGAATCACTTTTTGTGTTTCAGGATTGTAGAATTTGAGCACGGCTGCAAGCTTTTGGTTGTCGTATGTAGCAGACACCAAAAGTGATGGAGGAAGTGTCTTTATTGGTGGTTCTTGCGCCTGCATTTTTCTTACCTTTTTGGCTCAGAAAACAGGGATTCTGACCAGCGCTGGATTCTTTTTTTATCAAGCCTTATGACTTCGACTCCTGCCTCTTTAATCAGATCATAATTGGTTTCAGGATAAGTGTCTAAACAGACGATTTTTTTGATTCCTATTGTGATTGCCATCTTTGTGCACTCCAAACAAGGAACAAACGTAGTATACAAAATGGCGTCCTTTGTTCCAGCTTCTATTCCCATTATGGCGCAATGCATTATGGCGTTTGCCTCTGCGTGGTTGCAAAGGCACCTGTCCAGTGCTGCGCCGGACTCAATTTTGCCCTCCATTCTAAGCTGGCACCTCTTGCAGCCGCCTTCAAAGCAGTTTTTGACGCCAGGCGGTGTACCGTTATACCCAGTTGCAATCTGCCTGTTGTTTCTAACTATTACTGCGCCAACCTGCCTTGTCATGCAATTTGAGCGCAGTTTGGCAAGCTCGGCCTGAAGCATAAAGTATTCGTCCCAGGTAGGCCTCTCAAAATTTGCCTTCACAGCCGGATTATGGTTTTATTGGTATTTAGATGGATCTCTGAGTCCAACAGATCCTTTGTGTTGATAATTAAGTAACAAGCTACAATTGACTACTCGAAAGTATAAAATGCAAATATCTGCATCATGGATTAGTTGTCAGAATACATTCAGCACCGTTACATAAAACCAAACTCAATTGAATTTCGTCAATACCAAGTAGCACTGGCAGAGCAAGCAAAAAATGAAAACTGCTTGGTAGTTTTGCCAACGGGGCTAGGAAAGACAGCAATAGCACTACAAGTAATTGCAGAGTTTTTATCAAGAGGGAGTGGCGGTGTTTTGTTTTTGGCACCGACCCGCGTCTTGGCAAACCAGCACTATGAATTCCTCAGAAATAATCTGAATCTAGATGATATCGCACTTTTGACAGGCGAAGACACGCTCAAAAAAAGAAAAAAACTCTGGGCAAATAGCGTTATTTGTGCCACGCCGGAAATCACAAAAAACGACTTGGAAAGGCAAATCGTCTCAGCTGAGCAGTTCAGCTTGGTGATCTTTGATGAAGCGCACAGAACTGTGGGTGATTACGCATACTCGTGGATTGCTCAGAGGCTTGCAGGCACAAAGGCCCGCATAATGGGCATGACTGCAACATTGCCAAGCGAAAAAGAAAAGGCAACTGAGATAATTACGACTCTAAGAATTGCAAGCGTAGCTCAAAGAAATGAGCAGAGCCAAGACGTCAAGCCGTACATCCAGCACACTACCACTGAATGGGTCAAAGTTGACCTCCCACCAGAAATGAGAGAGGTTCAGGCATATCTGAGAAAGGCGCTCCAGGTCCAGTACAACGAGTTACAAAGATGTGGTCTGAAGCTCTCTGCCGCAGCCTCACTGTCTCAGCTTCTGCATGCACGCGATTTTGTTCTCAGACAAAACAGGAGGGCCGCAAAACCCTTGTTTACTGCAATACGTTTGCACTATGCCCTAAACATCTTAGAGTCACATGGCATCACATCGTTTCTTAGGTTTTGCGAGCGCACAAGAGAGAAAAAAGGCGTAGGGATAAAAGACCTATTTGAGAATGACACCAATTTTTTGAGGGCGCTTGCATATGCAAAGGACGCACAGAAAAAGGGAATTGAGCACAGCAAAATCACAAAACTTGCGGATCTAATAAAATCGACTCCTCAAAAATCAATTGTGTTTACGAGCTACCGTGATTCTGTCGAGATAATTCACGACAACCTCCTCAAACTTGGAATATCTGCAGGATTTTTAATTGGCAAGGCAGGCGAGACGGGCCTAAAACAAAAAGAGCAAATCGACACAGTCCAGAAATTCCGAGACGGTGTGTACAACGTACTGATTGCGACGCGCGTGGGTGAGGAAGGCCTTGACATCTCCGAGGTAAATCATGTGATCTTCTTTGATAACGTGCCAAGTTCTATTCGCTTCATTCAAAGAAAAGGAAGGACCGGCCGCAAGTCAATTGGTAAGCTGACTGTGCTTATTGCAAAAGACACAATAGATGAAGCATACTATTGGGTCGGCCAAAGAAAGATAAAAGCTGCACAAAACATGGGCGAAAGACTCACAAGAGACCTGCAAAGACAGCAAGAGACACCAAAATCGATGCTAGATGCCTATTTCTGATCAGGCAAGCCTTTTGATGATGTGATAGCCAAATTCCGTTTTAACTGGCTCTGAAATCTCGCCTACTGAAAGCTTAAACGCTGCTGTCTCAAACGGCTTTACCATCCTTCCGCGACCAAAGTATCCAAGGTCTCCGCCACGCTTGCCACTTCCACTATCAAGTGAAAGTTGTTTTGCAAGCTCGGCAAATTTTTCTCCTTTTTTTAGCCTCTCAAGTATGGCAAGTGCCTGGCTCTGCTTTTCAACTAGGATGTGTGCGCACTTTATCTTGTCCATATTTTGTCATCACAAATAGGATTTGAAATATCTTCTCATAGGCCCCATGATACTTTTGTAGTTGGAATCAGCTTCAAAAACGGTGCTTCGCCCTCCTTCCAAGGGTCTTTTCTGACCCATTCGAACTTGGCAAAAAATTTTTCATAGATTTTTTGGAATTTTAGGCCGCTCTCTATTGCTTCTACTTTACCTTGTGCAAGGACCGCTTTATGTCCGCCAGGCTTGTAGACATCTACTGTGATTGCGGCCTTTGGATTCTTTTTGATGTTCTTCCATGTTCTTGTCTTGTAATCAGTGGCAATGAAAAATGCGTTATCTGCAAAAATAAACGAGACTGGTTTTACGTGTGGCATGTCTTTATTCGTGGTGGCAAAACGCGCCTCCTCGATTGACGAAAGAAACTTTTTTTCTTTATCTGTGAACTTCAACTAAAAATCCGCTCCCTTATCTGCGGGATCTTTGAATAAATTATATCTCTTATCTTTGTCTGGTCTTCTTCTGTCGGCATACCCTGCCTTAGCGCCGCTACTGCGGTGCTTGCCATGCCAAGTGCCATTCCAACTATGACGCCAAAGACAAATTCCTTCACATCCCCTACCTGCAGCTGAGATTTACTTTCTTCAAATTCCTGCATGTACATAGGTATGGCCTGAAGTGCTCCATCAAGAGTTTGAGTTATGAGTTCTTCGAGTTGGTCGCCTTGACTCACAGTTTGTGTTAAGACAATCCGGTAATAAATCTGCAGAAAATGCTTTTAATGATGGTAATTTCATAGTCGAACAATGGCATCATATTTTACGGTGACGACTGCTAACGAAGCACTTCCAAAAATCATTGAAAAGTACAACCGCCTCCAAAAACAAAGGCAGGAAGTACAAAAAATTGAAGCCCAGCTAAACACCCAAATGACTGTCTCGTTCAATCTTGGCGAATACGTAGCAATAAAGCAGCAACTTAATGCGGCAGTGACAAAATTCTACCAGCTCGTAGAGGATCTTGAGAGTACGGGCGTTGTACTCAAGAGCCTTGAAGAGGGGCTTTTGGATTTTCCATCAAAGAGGTTTAACGAAGATGTCTGGCTATGTTGGAAAGAAGGTGAAAAAGAGATAAAATTCTGGCACGAAAAAGATGTCGGTTTTATGGGTCGCAAACCACTCAGCGTAAGCGACGAGTCACTCGTATGAGTTTAGCTGTTTGGTTTAGAGTAATACGAGTAAAGTTTCTTTTAGCCTCAGTGATTGCAGTATCACTTGGCCTGGCAATCTCGTACTGGCAGACAAAAAATCTTGACATACTGCACGCAGCGATAACTATGGGTGGCGTCATGGCGCTCCACGCAAGCGTCGACTTGTTAAACGACTTTTGGGATTACAAAAGGGGAATAGACACTGCTACCAAGCGGACCAAATTCAGCGGAGGCACAGGTGTGTTGCCAGAAGGTTTGTTGCAACCGTCGCACGTGTACAGGGCAGGAATAGCATTCTTAATTTTAGGCTCACTTGCCGGCATTTATTTTATTGTACTCTATGGTTGGATAATTGCTGCAATACTTGGGTTTGCGATACTTTCGATCTATTTTTACTCTACAAAGATCGTTGACGTGGGACTAGGCGAGATATTTGTGGCAATCAAAGGAACCATGATTGTTCTTGGCACCATGTACATTCAAACTCAAGCGATTATGTCACCAAATGTAGCCGCAGGAATCATTTCTGGTATTCTTTCTGCCTTTGTGTTATACATTACCTCGTTTCCAGACCATGATTCAGACAAACAAAAGGGTAGGAGGACACTTGTCATTATTTTGGGAAAACAAAAGGCCACACACCTGTTTTGGGCGTTTCCATTGTTTAGTTATCTGCTAATAGCCAGTGGCGTCGCCTTTGGCGCATTTCCGATTTTTTGTTTAGCTGCGTTTGCAACAATTCCTTTAATGATCAAAGGTGGTTACAAAATAAAGTCAAAACTGGATGATTTGAGCAAGTTTATGCCAATCATGAAATTCACTCTGCTGTTTAGTAGGCTCACTGGCGCGCTTTTTATTGCAGGTTTTGTAGCTCAGATCCTATCTGAGCTCAAATGATTAGGATTAAATCGGATTTCATCTCAAACTGTTTATGATCTCTGGCTGTGCGACACGGCAAGGTACAAAAAGCTTTGCACAAAAATTTGGCAGCATCTCTGATAATTATCGAACATTTCAAGACCTGACACTTTCAAATGTAGGGATCGGAACGTACCTTGGAAACCCAGACGAGCAGACAGACTTGCTTGTAATGGAAGCGGTCAAAAAATCGATTCTTGGAGGAATCAACGTAATAGATACCGCAATAAATTACCGTGCACAAAAAGCAGAGCGCTCTGTCGGAAAGGCAATAGCACAACTTGTTGCTGAAGGAAAAATTGAACGCAATCAGATCTTTGTGAGCACGAAAAACGGTTATCTTACAAACGACGCAGATGTCAAAGAAGAGTTTTGGAGCTACGTGCAACGTGAGTATACAAAACGCGGAATTCTTGGCGCAGGCGATATATCATCTGGATATCACTGCATGACTGTCAAGTATCTAGAAGACCAGCTCGAACGCAGCATCAAAAACCTCGGACTGGAGTGCATAGACCTTATGTACTTGCACAATGCAGTCGAAGGGCAGATCCAAGACATCACAAAAGAACAGTTCATCAAAAACCTAAAAGATGTGTTTGGGTTGTACGAACAAAAAAGAAAACAAGGGAAGATCAAATACTATGGCATGGCTACCTGGGAATGTTTTCGGGTTTCACAAGAAAACCCACAATACTTGTCACTTTATGACACAATCCAGCTTGCAAAACAGGTGGGCGGAGACAGTCACGGCTTTAGGTTCATCCAGCTACCATACAACTTGTATTATGATCAGGCCTTTATGCTAAAGAATCACCAGACCAACGGGAACGCAACGTCCATTCTTGACGCGGCACAATTCTATGGTATCGGAGTATTTACTAGCGTTCCATTGATGCAAGGCAGGCTACTTGCCCCAGGTGTGTTGCCAAACTTTGGTGGTCTGAAACCGTCACTGCAATGTCTCCAATTTGTTCGCTCCACTCCAGGCGTGCTGGCCCCATTAATTGGACAAAAATCTCCACACCATGTGGATGAAAATTTGGAGATAATGAAGATTGGGCCAATGCAAAAAGGTGAGTTCGACGCGCTGGTAAAAATGCTGATCTCTTCTTAGGTTCTAACTTTGCCGCCAAAGTCAAGAATTGAGCTTGAAATGTTTGGTACGTTTCGTTCGATGTGCAAAAGTATGCCTCTTTTTTCCAAAACTTCAATTGCAAGATATTCACCAGTAGACGGCCTGTCCTTGTCCGCATAAACTATGACGAGGCTCGCTATTTCGTTGTTTTGCACAGCACCATCGGAGTTCTGATTTATTATCCAATACACAAACGCCGAAGTTGTTTGTGGTTCTTCAGTGTCTCTAGTAGGGTCTATTTCTATCAATCCGGCCTTTTTTGCGGCATCTAGTGCATCACTCAATGAATTGTAGGATCCTTCGCTTATCATGCCTGCGTAGATGTTGTCGTATGTGATTGTATGGCTTCCTTCTTTGATTATCATGTACGTTATCTTTGTTTTATCTGATGATATGTTGACGTTTCCATTTGTAGTGGAAGTTATCGGTGTTGCAGTTACTGTAACTTCGTTGTCTGCCACGTTGGCAGCTCCAGTCATCTTTCCTACGATTTGCAGCGAGTTTGCTGAATGTGCAGCTGCGTCCTCCACTACGTCTTTCATTACCTCGCTTGATGAAAATCCTGAATTCATGATGGTCCACGTCATTCCGATTGCTACCGCTGCGAATGTTATCAAAGCGGTGTTGTACCAAAAAGTCATACCTCTTCGATTGTGATTCATCAGATCTTGTACATTGACAGCGACTATCTTCTATAGTGTGTTTGTGACGAACAGATAATATCTTGTATCGTTTTATATAGAAAAACGATTTTGAGGCAAGCATGTCGTTGCCAAAATTTTCCAGTCGTGCTTTCTTGGCACCAATGGTAGGAGTAAGCGACGTAGCACTACGCATGCTTTGCAAAGAGATGGGAGCAGGACTCGTAATGACAGAGCTTACCAGCATTCACACCATTGTTGCAAAAGAGCGGCAACTCAGGCAAGAAAACAAGCAGATAAATGAGTTCATCGAGTTTTCTCCAAGAGAAAAACCAATCGCAATCCAACTTTTTGGCTCGGATCTTGAAGTGTTGGAAAAAGCCGCAAAGATAGTGGAACCTTATTTTGATTTAATTGATTACAACATGGGCTGTCCTGCACCTCACATCACACAACAAATGGCAGGTGGGGCCCTTCTCCAAAATGAAAATCTTACAAGAAAGATATTTCGAGTATTGGTCTCAAGTGTCAAAAAACCAGTTACACTCAAGATGAGGGCCGGAGTAGAAAACCAACTCGCATTCAAAAAGATAGCAAAAATTGCACAAGAAGAAGGAATTCAAATGATCACCCTACACGCAAGAACCGTAAAGCAAGGATACTCTGGAAAATCCGATTGGAATCTAATTAAGGAGTTAAAAGAAATTGTAGACATACCGGTGGTCGGAAATGGCGACATTACAACACCAGAACACGCAAAACAGATGCTTGATCAGACTGGATGTAATTATATCATGATAGGACGTGGCGCAATGGGCAATCCATTCATATTCAAACAAATCAACGATTATCTTTCAACTGACTCGTATCAAAAATTCCACCCAAACTACAAAATCGAGGTTTTTTGCAAGTACATTGACTATGCTGATTCGTACAAAATCAGATTTGCAAACATCAAACAGCAGGCAATGCGTTTTACAAAAGGACTCGTGGGTGGAGCACAGCTGAGGTCAAGAATCATGACTGCAAGCACCATCGACGAGCTAAAAGCTACGATGGTTAAAGAAGCTGCATGATGAGTCACATATGTATAAATACGAAAAATGTTGCGGCTACGTATGCCCGTAGATCCTGTCTGTGGAATCGAGATGGATGAGAACTTGGCAGTAACATACGATTACGAAAACAAAAAATATTTTTTTTGTTGCAACGGCTGTAGGCGCATCTTCAAAAAAAAGCCAAAAAAATGGTCAAAAAAGACCTAAAGCGGATACCTGCCACACATTCTGCAAAACTTCGAGTCTGCTTCTCTGGGCTGGTGGCAATCAGGGCACTTGTTGTCTGACTCGTTTGGCGTCTCCAACTCATAGTATTTTCTGTAGATCTCATAGTAATGCAACGACTCTTTTGTTCTGATCGTGACGTCGTCTTTTTCTTTAATTTTTTTGATCTTTTCAAAAAATATGCTGTCTGGTATTGCGACTTCAAAAAACTCTGTGAGGCCTTGCGTACCGGCACCTTCCTGCATGGGGGATTTTTGTCGCCAGCATATTGATTTTGGTATCTTGTCTTCAAACGCCTTCCTTAAGATCCATTTACCGAATTTTTTACTTCCTTCTTCACGAACCTTAAATTCAACCGGTAGGTTTTGTGCAAATTCAACTACCTTGTTGTCACAAAAAGGTGATTCTACGCGAACACCCAAGGCCTTACCTATTTTGTGAGATGGAAAATGCATTATTCTGGTGATCCTTTGAAGATCAAGTTCCAAGTCTCTTTGGTTTTTATTTAACAAAAAGTTGTATCCTGCAAACAACTCGTCCGCACCGTCTCCTGTTACCATCTTGTTGTATCCTGCATTTTTTATTTCAGTTAGTGCAAGATACAGCACAACGTTGTTCCGTATCTCGATGTCATTAAAGTTCTTTAGGATCTTTATGGTGTTCTCAATGCCATTTGAGACATCTAAGGTATCACACATCTTGATCGAATGAGGTATGCTAAATCGCTGAGCGACTAGCTGGCAGTAGGTAAGATCGGATGCAAGAAAATCTTTTGATATGATCGAGATTGCTCGGATCTTTTTGTCCTTTAGAAAATAAGCCAATATGGTACTATCGAGCCCACCAGACAGAGAAATGTGCTCCGCAGTGCATTTGGTGATTGCTTCTTTTAGCACGTTATATGTTTGAGTAACAAACTCTTGCATCGTTTTAGTGTGGTTGAAATTCAAATAAAGTTTTAATGAAAATGAAATTAGCTTCAGCTATTTCCAATAAAACAATGATGTTTGTGATTTCAATGCATTCATTGTTAACTTTAAATATATTGTGGACCGATTTTTCATATTGCTACTGCCTGCAGAAATTGAATCAAAGACGCTCATACCAGCATTGCGTGCCATCTTGGCCAAAAAGCTTGCTGAAGAACACAAAATCAGAGAAGACGAAATATCAAAGATGCTTGGTGTCACTCAAGCTGCAATCAGCAATTACATTCGCGGCACCCGCGGTGATCCAAAATTAATTCAAAAGCTGGTGGCCGACGAACAAGTGTCTGAGATGCTCAAAGAACTTAGCGACAGACTAGCATCCGACATGGCATATACGCCATCAAGCCTTGCAAAGTTCATCAGTCTTTGTAACTACATCAAGTCAAGTCTTCTCATATGCGAAATTCACCACAATCTTGAAACAAACATTGATGAAGCAATCTGTAAAGAATGCGAGAACATGTTGCTAAAAGGCCCTGGCAGCGTATACTAGTTTTTTGCTATTGAAATCTCAATAGTAGATAACATTCGTTTGCCAAACACGTTAGAGTTTTCGGAATCAAGAAGAATGTGCTGAATCTTACATGCCCCGTTGAGCATCTTTTCCACTATGATGTTGGCCACCGCTACAGCGTTTGGAATCGAGTTTCCTTTTGCAAAAAGAACGACCTTGTTGTGCTTATTAATCAATGTGAAGACATCTAATGCCGATTGCATTATCGGATCGTTTCTTACATAATAGTTGTAAGGTTGATCTGAAATAACTTGATTATTTGTCTCCCCCATACTGATCATTGCACTTTTTCCAAATTCACAATTCTTTTAAGTTTTATCGATGATTTATCCATTAGTTAAAGTAGTCGATTGGAATGTTTTGGTAATCACCATTTGGCAATCTTCTTCTAATCACAATTGGAATTGCTCGATCTTCAAGTTCTTGTAATGCGATATCTAGAGATGTTCTGGCAGTTTGTGGAATCTCGATAAATGGTGGTGCTCCCTGAGAGAGCTGTAATGCACGTGCCCCCAAAATTCTTGCCTTCTCAAACCTTGTAAGTGTGGGCGGCCCAATTGCAATTTTGCCTTTTCCTGCAAGTGGGATTTCAACTGCTTCATGAACTGGATCTACGTCAATTATCTCACGTTGTTCCATTTCTTTTATTTTCTTGTCGAGTTCTGCGCGTTCATCATCTGTTAGTTCTTTTGTCTCAAAGATTTTCTTGTATGCGTTTATTGCATCTTCCATTGTGGTGTCTTCGCTGATCTCTTCAGTTGTAGGCCTAACAAATTCTGGTTCTTCTTCAACTTCCTCAGTAATCTCAACCTCAGCTTCTTCAGGATCCGACAAGTGAAAAAACTGACTTGGTACGGTTATATATTCATACGCCAAAATTTGTAAGATGAGTGCCGGTTCTGTATCTAGTTCATACCTCGTAATTGAGATAAAAACCAAATTAAAGCTTACATGCGAGCTAAAACGTCATCTTTCACCAAAAACCGTGGGCTCGATATTACGATCATTGCCGCTTGATGGAAATGCCCATTTTCTTGGGCAAAACATAGTGTACATTGAAACTGCAATAAGTTCTGGAGTTGAAAGACAAAGAAAAGAATTCAAAAAAGGCGACATTGCATTTTCCCCGGCAGGCGGAAGCATATGCTTTTTTGTGTCTGATGTGGTGACAACAAAACCAATGACACCAATTGGCAAAATCCTAGGAAATGTTGATGCGTTAAAAGAAGTAAAATCTGGTGATGTTATTGCAATTTATCAGCCGGCTTGTTGATAGATCCAGTGGCCGCTGAATCCACCTGTGCGCTTTAATGCTCCTTTTTTCAACAGACTTACAAGACATGCGTTTGCTGCAGATATCTTGACACCTGTCTGTCTTGATAATTCTTGTGCAGTCAGATAGTTGTTTGACTTGATGAGCTTGAGTGCTTGGTCTTCGTTGACGATGACGGTAATCTCTGCCTTTTTTTCTGTTTTTTCTTGTTTTTTGTCTTTCTTGTCTTTCTTAGCTCCTTGGTCTTTTGTCTTGTCGCTTTCCTGCCTTTTTTCCATTTGAGCTGCGCTTGCTTTCTTTGCTCCACCCATACATTTGCTCCAAAATTCTCTATTTATAAACGATTGATATCGTACGAAACGAGATAGAGAATAAAGACTAGGAAAATGTTTGTGCGACTTTTACAAACTAGGATTAGTATACTATGTATTTTCACAGTAATCAGATTGGTTAGAAGGTATCTAACTCGTAAAACAAAAGAACACTTTAAGAGGATGATTCGTTACGACGATGAACCAAAGTACGTAACAGAGACAGGTCCAAAGATCCCAGAATTTGAGGATTCATTAAATCCCAAGAGGATAATCTACCTCAAGGATATTGGTCGTGAAGGCTCATCGGATCCAAATCAGGTGTTGAATGAAAAAATACATGAATTATGCAACACGGCCGAAGAAACAAGTCAGTACATCAAACAAGTCAATAATCATTTAGATAAACAAAAGCTACGAATAGACGAGTTAAAAAAACTACAAAAAATCTTTGAAAAGCAAATTTTGAGTCTGGAATCAGATTCAGAAAAGGACAATTGAGAATAATTTTGAAAGTGTTTTGATTTTAGATTCGTCCATGTTTGCTTAGGGTGATTGCTAATTGTGCAGGATCAAATGGCTTTAGGACATAGTCTATTGCTCCTGCCTTCATTGCATCTTGAACTATGAAGCTTTTACCTGTAGATGAAATCATAATTACTTTGGCATCTGGATCCAGTTTCTTTATGACTCGCAATGCTTGTATGCCGTCTGCTTTAGGCATCAAGACGTCCATTGTTACCAAAGTTGGATGGTGTTCTTTGTATTTGAGAACTGCTTCCACTCCATCACCTGCTTCGTAAATCTTCCTTGAAAGTCTGTTGGACTCTACTATATTTCGTATTGCCTTCCTTGTAAAATGTGAGTCATCTACAATCAAAAACGATGGTTCATAGTCAGAAGATATGTTCAATCACCACTTGATTTTGTCAAGGCATACAAAATATTTGTCTTATTTACTAGGCCGATTAGATTCTCATCATTATCGTTTATTCCAAGGCTGTCAATTTTTTTATTAAGAATTATCTTTGCAGCGGTTTTCATATCCATAGTGGAATTGAC